>NZ_JBKEAE010000017.1:0-21356 GCF_047971885.1 Tropicimonas sp.
TTATAGGACTTCCAGTTCGTTGTGCGGTAGCGGGAGGGGGCTGGCTTGTTCATGTAAGCCTATTAACCATACGGATTCGCACAGTGAATCCCCCACGGCGCCGAGTTCTGCAACAACGCCCTGTCGCGACGACGACAGAGAACGAAAGGTGAACGCGCTAGTCAAAGCCCACGCAGCGTTGGATGGGCTGCGACACGAGGTCACGTTTCCGTGATCGTTCAGCGGGGATTTCAGGGCCGATTTAAGGGCTGTTCAGACCTAGGCAATTCTTAGGCAAGCAATCTTGTCACGAAATTCTTATAGTAATTTCAATATGTTATAAGATAAATGGTAGCGGAGGAGGGACTTGAACCCCCGACACGCGGATTATGATTCCGCTGCTCTAACCAACTGAGCTACTCCGCCCCAAGGCGTGCGGGCGGCGTACTGGACGCGAAGGTAGGCGTCAAGGGGGAAAGCGCCGCACTCACCCGCCGTCTGGCGGCTCGGCGCGGCTGCCAGGAGCACGATCACGCACCGGCTTTACCCTGCCGCCGTGGTTTGGTTTCCTGCCGAAAACGGAGCGTTTCATGAAACCCCGGCCAACCCCACGCCGCGATGTCGTTCTGATCGGTGGCGGCCATGCCCATGCACTGGTGCTGAGGATGTGGGGTATGGCGCCGCTCCCGGGCGTTGGGCTGACGCTGGTCGATCCGGCCGGAAGCGCCGCCTATTCGGGCATGCTCCCGGGTCATGTCGCGGGGCATTATGCCCGCGACGCGCTCGAAATCGATCTTGTCGGGCTTGCCCGGTACGCGGGGGCCGGGTTCGTTCACGGCCGCGCCACGGCGATCGACCGCATTGCGCGAACCGTGCAGATCGACGGGCAGGGCGATATCCCCTTCGACTGCCTGTCTGTCGACATCGGAATTCACACCTCGATGACGGAAATCCCCGGTTTCGGCGAATATGCGACCCCGGTCAAACCGCTTGATGCCTTCGTCAGTGCCTGGCACGGCTGGCGCATGCGTGTGGCGCGCGGCGATATGCCGGCACGGGCCTGCGTCGTCGGTGCGGGGCTTGCCGGGGTCGAACTGTCGCTGGCAATGGACTACCGCCTGCGGAGAATGGGATGTCGGCCGCAGATTTCCATCGTCGAGTCCGATATCGCGATGCGCGCACTGCCCGGTCGCGCGCGGCGGATTGTGCTCGAACGGTTGCGCCGGGCGGGTATCACGCTTGTCGAGGGCGATCCGCCGTGCCGGCTGGACGCCGGCGGCGTTCTGCTTGACTCCGGCCGCAGGTTGCCGTCGGGGTTCACCCCCACCGTTGCCGGGGCACGCCCCTGGGGCTGGATCGCGGCCACCGGCCTGCCGACGCATAACGGTTTCCTGCGCGTCGATTCCGAACTGCGCAGCCCGGCGGATCGCTCGATCCTCGCCGCCGGGGATTGCGCGCATCTGGATTTCGCACCCCGTCCCAAGGCGGGGGTCTTTGCCGTGCGGGCCGCGCCGATCCTGTTCGCCAACCTGCGCGCGGATCTGGCGGGCACGCCATCACGCGCATTCCACCCGCAGGCGGATTACCTGAAGCTGGTTGCGCTGGCGGCAGGGAGGCGCTGGCCGAAAAGGCCGGGCTGGCGGTTTCAGGCGGATGGGTCTGGAAGTGGAAGGACACTATCGACCGGAATTTCATCGCCCAGTTCCGCAACCTGCCCGACCGGCACGGCTGATGCTGCCAGCGGACCGACAGGCGGCAATACCGCGTCCATATGCACGACCAGCCGGTCGGCGGTGCGGTTCAGGCTGTCGGCATCGAGAGCGATCCGGTATTCCCCGGCCGGATCGCCGGAGGTGCCGCGCGCCCTGGCATAGCGGCTGTCGTAATGCTGCGTTATCAGGTCGCGGGCGAGGTCTTCGAACTGCCGCTCATCGACCATGCCCTGCCAGCGTGCCACCCGTTCACGCCCCTGCAGACGAACGAGCTTCGACAGGATGTCTTTCAGCACCGCCCCATCCTGCGAGATATCGGCATATGTCCGGGCAAGATAGCGCGCCCGTTCGTCCACCGGGGCCGACATGCGAAGCCGGGGCGCGGCGCGCATGGCGTTCCAGACGGCGGGCGGCAGCAACAGGTCGCCCACCTTGCTGCTTTCGGCCTCGACCAGCACCGGGCGGGCGGGGTCGAGCCGCGCCAGCGCCGCCACCAGCCGGCTTTCGAGCATCTTCTGCGACGGTTGCCCACCGGGGCGCTGCCCGAGGACCGACCCGCGATGGTTCGCCAGCCCCTCCAGATCCAGCACCTGTCCGCCGCGCGCCGCCACCAGATGCAGCAGTTCGGTCTTGGCGGTTCCCGTATCGCCGTCGATCAGCACGAACCTGTGGGGCAACACGGCATCGTAGAGTTGCGCGACCACGGCCCGGCGGTATTCGCGGTAGCCGCCGGCCAGAACCTCGGCCCGCCAGCCGATCTGGCTCAGGATCGAGGCGAAGGAATTCGACCGTTGCCCGCCACGCCAGCAGTAGACAAGCGGCCGCCAGCCGCCGTCCTTGTCGGCCAGCGGACCCTGGATATGGCGCGCCGCATTCATCGCCACCAGCGCGGCGCCGACCTTGCGCGCCCTGAAGGGGCTTTCCTGTTTGTAGATCGTGCCGACCCTTGCCCGCTCGTCGTTGTCGAGCACCGGCAGATTGATCGCCCCGGGCAGGCGGTCTTCGGCGAATTCGTCAGGCGAGCGGGTATCGATCACCGTATCGAAGGGCAGATCCAGCGGTCTGGAAAGATCGGGCAGGTCATAGGCCATGGCGCTTCCTACAGCATTTCGGCTTTTCGTTGAATTCGGGTTCCACTGCGCGATGTCCGGACGCAAGGTCGAGACGACTTACCGCCGATCCGAACCGGGCGAAAGCCGGCGCAGCGGCCGGTGTGCCCACCCGACACATGCGCAACCCTGGTATCAATGGAGCCGGCCGGGAACGGGAAAACCGCTTTCGCGCACCGGTTGTCTGCTGCCCCCCCGATCCCGGCTGTTTCACCGCCGCCATGCGCGAGGTGGTGACTTGCCTGGCTGGTGCCCCGGGCGCCGCACCCTGCTGCGCGGGGTCGGGGCGCTCTGCGCGCGGCCGCATCGGCGGTCTTCGCGGCGCGTTGCCTGATGGACGGTTCGACCCCTGGAAGCCGACAAAAGCACCTTGAAAATGTGGCAATAAAGTTGGACCGTCTTCTCAGGTGATCCGGTAAGGACGAGGAGGAGGGCACGGCATGATCCCGATACTCGACTGGCGGCTTTTCGCCGGCGACAGCGATCCGCAGAGGTTTGTCAATGATCTCGGGCTGGCCTGTCGCGACAGCGGATTCTTCCTGCTTCGAAACCACGGGATCGACCGCGACCTGGTTGATCAGGTATTCGCCTCTGCCGACAGCTTCTTCGAACTGACCGAGGCCGAGAAGCGGACGCTCTCGATCTATTCCAACCCTCACAATCGGGGCTGGGCAAAGCTCGGGAGCGAGAAGCTGGATGAAACGGGCACCCTGCTCGACCGCAAGGAAGCCTTCAACATCGGGCTCGACCTGCCGGCGCACGACCCGCGCGTCAGGGCGCGCGAGCCGTTTCGCGGGGTGAATCTCTGGCCCGAGATTCCGGGATTCCGCGACGTGATGCTGCGCTACTTCGACTCGGCAATGACCCTCGGCGTCACCCTGCACCGCGCGATAGCGGCCGATCTCGGCCTGCCCGAGGATTTCTTCCGCGACAAGTTCGATGCGCCGATGGCAACCCTCAGGCTGCTGCACTACCCGCCCGGTACCGGTACGCGCGACGAGATCGGTGCCGGCAACCACACAGATTACGGGTCGATCACCATCCTGAAGACCGATGACGAACCGGGATTGCAAGTGAAAACGCGCGATGGCGCCTGGCTCGACGTTCCCAACGATCCCGACGCGCTGGTGATCAATATCGGCGACTGCCTGATGCGGTGGTCCAACGACATCTATGTCTCGACACCGCACCGCGTGCTGCCGCCCAAACGCCGCCGCCGCTCGATCGCCTTCTTTCTCGACCCGAACCCGGATGCGCTGATCGAGGCGCTGCCCGGAACGGGCGCCGCCAGATATCCCAGCGTTACCGGTGCCGAATATCTGCGCTCGCGGCTTTCGGCGACCTATATGCCGACGCACGGCTGATCATTCGCGCGCCCTGAGCACCTGCGCCGGCCGCGCCGACAGTGACCGCCAGGCAAAGGCCAGCCCGGCAGGTATCGTCGCCGCAACCCCGCCCGAGACGATCAGCAGGGCGGGGACCGGCTCGAAGGCGTAATCGGTTTCCATGACGAAGGTCGTCACCGCCCAGCCGACGGGCCCGCCGCAAGTGTTTCGGCGTTGGCGCTTCCCGCACCTGCCTGGCAAGCGCCGCACAGCGCAGCCAGACGCGCGGGCAGACAGCGGCGATGGCGGGCAGGATGCGGTTGTGGGCCCAGCACAGCTCTGTTGCACAAATCGGCTGCCGGTATTGATCGTTCCAAAGGCGGTTTGACCACCACGTTCCATGCCGCAGTGGATGCGCTCGGGCTGCCGGTCCGGTTCACGATCACACCCGGACAATGGGGCGACTATCCGCAGGCACGCGGGCTGATCGAAGGGCTCGAAGGCATCGGGCACCTCATCATGGATGCGGGCCATGACGCCGACCACCTGCGTCTGTTCATCGCACAAGATCCGGGCGCGACGGCACAGAGCAGGCAGAACCCCTCCCGAGGCGGACGCACGGACATCGATTGGGCGCTCTACACGGAGCGCCATCTCGTCGAATGCTTCTTCAACAAGATCAAACACTTCCGAAGGATCGCCCCGCCACCAAACAGAGTCAACTCGGCAAGTTCAAAGAAGCCGCCCGCCAGCTAGAGACAGACGACGAAGAAGAATGGTTTGAGGAACGGCTTAAGCAGATCGTGAAGCAGAAGCCGGACGACAAGAAATCGTCCGACTGATCCGGCCTGTCACGCAGGTTGATGGCGGACTGCAAAGTATGGGTTTGTTAAATATAAAATTGCCGAAACAAAGCCCGTCGAATGACTTCGGCCCTGATTCCCGCCAGATTCTGGTCTATATATCTCGATGGGTCAGAGTGGAATGGTGGATGATGGCAATGACTCGCCACGCTGAGGCCACCGGCTTGCGGATGTACCCATGGCGCAACGGCGCGCCGCGCTCAGCCCCGCCAGTCGAAAAAGCCCGGTCCCGCGCGCTCCAGCAGGGCGGCGGCGAGGCTGTGGCCAAGCTCCGCCGCGTCCTCGACCGGGGCACTTCCGCCGTCGCTCAGGCTTTCGCTGCCGTCGGGGCGCAGGATCTCGCCCGCCAGCCAGACCGTCCCCCGCTCGAGGCTCGCCAGCCCGGCGATCGGTGTCTCGCAGGACCCGTCGAGCGCGGCGAGAAAGGCGCGTTCCGCCGCAAGCCGCAGCCCGGTCGGGGTGTGGTGGATCGCCTCGAGCAGCGCTGCGGCCCGGTTGTCGGCGCTTCGCCGCTCGATCCCGATGGCCCCCTGCGCGATGGCGGGCAGCATGTCGGACGGGTCGACGGGCGTGCGGATCACGTCGTCCATCCCAAGACGATTGAGGCCGGCACAGGCAAGGAAGGTCGCATCGGCCACACCATCGGCCAGCTTGCGCATCCGGGTCTGAACGTTGCCGCGAAATTCCACCACCTTCAGGTCGGGACGCCGGAACAGCACCTGCGCCCGCCGCCGCAAGGAGGAACTCCCGATCACGGCGCCGGGCGGAAGATCGCCGAAGGCGCGCCCGTCCAGCGTGACGAAGGCGTCGCGCACATCCTCGCGCGGCAGATGGCAATCCAGCACCAGCCCGGCGGGCTGTTCGACCGGCATGTCCTTCATCGAATGCACGGCGATGTCGATGGCGCCCGACAGCAGCGCCTCTTCGATCTCTTTGGTGAAAAGTCCCTTGCCGCCAATCTCCTTGAGCGGGCGGTCGGCGGCGATCAGCGCGCGGTCGTCGCCGGTGGTCCTGATGACGACGATCCCGAACGCCTCGGGCGGCAGGTCGAAGGCCCGGGCCAGCCGGTCGCGCGTTTCGTGGGCCTGCGCCAGCGCCAGCGGCGAGCCGCGGGTGCCGATCTTCAGCGGCGCATCGGATGAGGGAAGGTTCTGGATCATGATTCCCCGTGCTTAATTGCCGCCCGGCCCGCTGACAACTCCCCAGCGGGTTGACTTCCGGTCGCAGACTACGCACCCAGCGGTGTGCGGCAGAGGGAGCGCGACGGATGGTCAGGAAAAAGAAGCTGCTCGCGGCGCTGGCGGGCGAAACCCAGGCGGTACCGCCGATCTGGATGATGCGGCAGGCCGGGCGCTATCTGCCCGAATACCGCGCCACGCGGGCGCAGGCGGGCGATTTCCTGTCGCTCTGCTACACGCCGGACCTGGCCACCGAGGTCACGCTGCAACCCATTCGCCGCTATGGCTTCGACGCGGCGATTCTCTTTGCCGACATCCTGCTGGTGCCGCAGGCGCTCGGCGCCGACCTGTGGTTCGCCGCCGGCGAGGGGCCGCGGCTTTCGACCGTCACGACCCCGGCGGATTTCGACAGGCTTTCGGGGCCGGACGACATTCACGATCACCTCGCCCCGGTCTACGAGACGGTGCGCATCCTGAGCCGCGAACTGCCGCCCGAAACCGCCCTGATCGGCTTTGCCGGTGCGCCGTGGACGGTGGCGACCTACATGATCGCCGGGCGCGGCACGCCCGATCAGGGGCCTGCCCATGCGCTGAAGGCCGAAAACCGGCCGCTCTTCGACGCACTGATCGACCGCATCACCGCCGCGACCATCGAATATCTTTCGAAACAGGCCGGGGCCGGGGCCGAGGTAATCAAGATTTTCGATAGTTGGGCCGGCTCGCTGACGGGCGAGGATTTCGACCGCTACGCACTTGCCCCCGCCACACGGATCGTTGCCGAACTCAAGCGCCGTCACCCCGGACTGCCGATCATCGCCTTCCCGCGCGAGGCGGGCGAGCGGTATATCGGCTTTGCGCGGGCCACGGGTGCCGATTGCGTCGCGCTGGACAATTCCGTCAGCCCGGACTGGGCGGCGGCCAATATTCAGACCGACGGATGTGTGCAGGGAAACCTGGCACCAAGCTATCTGGTAACGGGCGGCAGCGCGCTGATCGAGCAGACCCGCGCCATCGTGCGCGCGTTTTCGAACGGGCCGCATATCTTCAACCTCGGTCACGGCATCACCCCCGATGCCAACCCGGACAACGTAGGCCTGATGATCGAAGCCGTGCGCGAAGGGGCGGGCTGAAGGCGCTATGCCCCCTGCCGCAGGGACCGCAGGCTTTGCCGCTGGCGCCCGGCGGAATCGAAATTCTCCGGGCAGAGCCAGGCCTCGAACGCCGCCCGTATCGCTGGCCAGTCCTCGTCGGTCAGGGCGAACCACGCGGTATCGCGGTTGCGCCCCCGGTAATGCGTGGCCTGCCGAAAGGTGCCTTCGTACCGGAATCCCAGCCGTTCCGCCGCGCGCCGCGATGGCGCGTTGAGCGCATCGCATTTCCACTCGTAGCGCCGGTAGCCGAGCCGGTCCATCGCATGCCGCATCATCAGGAACATCGCCTCGGTCGCCGCGGGTGTCCGCTGAATGGCCGGGGCAAGGTTGATATGGCCCACCTCGACGCTGCCGTTGCCCGGATCGATCCTGAGATAGCTCGCCACACCCTGGCAGCGCCCGCTGGCAAGGTCGCGCAGCACGAAAAACAGCGGATCGTCGCCGAGGCATGTCGCCTGCATCCAGCCGGCAAGATCGCCGGCGGTCGCGAACGGACCATAGGGCAGATAGGTCCAGATGCGCCCCTCGCGGTCTTCGGCAAAAGCGGCGTGAAGCCCGGCCGCGTGACGGACGGGATCGGCGGGTTCGAGCCGGCAGAACCTGCCCTGCATCTCCTGCCGCCCCGGGCGCGGGCGCGGCAGGTCCACCGCAAGGGGCCAGCCGACGGGCTGGCCCAGCGCATTGATGTGCGGCGCGCGTTCCGTCATGGCCATTTCGCCTCGGGCGGCAGCGACATCAGCACCGCGCCGGCGTCATGCCCGGTGGCGAGGCCGAATTTGGTGCCCCGGTCGTAGATCAGGTTGTATTCGGCATAGAGCCCGCGATGGACAAGCTGCGTCTCCTTGTCCGCTTGGCTCCAGGCGGTATCGCGGCGGCGATTGGTGACCAGCAGGAAGGCGGGCAGGAACGCCTCGCCCACCGAGCGGGTGAAATCGAAATCGGCCTCCCAGTCGCCGGTGTTCAGGTCGTCGTAGAAGATGCCGCCGACCCCGCGCGCCCTGCCCCGGTGCGGAACGAAGAAATATTCGTCCGCCCAGGCCTTGAAGCGGTCGTAGTAGTCGAGATCGTGATCGTCGCAGGCGCGCCGGAGCAGCGTATGGAACGCCGCCGTATCCTCGCCATATTCGATGCAGGGGTTCAGGTCGGCGCCGCCGCCGAACCACCACGCATGCGGCGTCCAGAACATCCGGGTGTTCATGTGCACCGCCGGTGCGTGCGGGTTCTGCATATGCGCGACCAGACTGATGCCCGAGGCCCAGAAGGTCGGATCGCGCTCCATGCCCGGGACGCCGCGCGCCGCCATGGCCCTTTGCGCCGTCTCGCCCAATTCGCCGTGAACGGTCGAGATATTCACTCCGACCTTCTCGAACACGCGCCCGGCGCGCATCACGCTCATCAGCCCGCCGCCGGCATCGGCGCCTTCGGGCGCGGCACGCCGGGTTTTTGTCACCTCGAAGCGGCCGGCGGGCGCGGCGGCACGCGGGCCGCCGGTCTGGCTGTCCTCAAGCGCCTCGAACGCGGCCACGATCCGGTCGCGCAACTCGCCGAACCAGGCGGCTGTGCGGGCCTTTTGCTCTTCCATGTCGTCGGTCATCGCGGTCTCCTTCCGGACAGTTGCGCTAACAGCTTTTCCGGGGTCCGGCCAGCCCCGCCCATCCGCGCAATCGGCTTTTGCGCCGGCTGCGGGCAGGGGTATGCTGAGGCATGACAAAAGCGATTCTTGCAGTTCTTTCCATGGCGGTTCTGGCAGGTTGCGCATCCCCGCGCGAGACCTGCGTGAAACGCGCGGTCCGGGATGTCGCGATCATCGACAACCTGATCGCCGAGGTCAAAGGCAACCTTGCGCGCGGTTATGCCATCGACCGCGAGGCCTATGCCGATGTGGATCTCGATTTCTGTTTCGGCGGGTACGGTTACCGCTCGCCGGGCATCGGGTGGCGTTTCTGCCCCACCCCGAGCACCAGTTATGTCACCAGGCCGGTTGCGATCGACCCGGTTGTCGAACAGCGCAAGCTGCGCGAATTGCAGCAGGCCCGCACCAAGGCGCTGCCGCAGGCCAAGCAGCAACTGGCGCAATGCGACGCACAGTTCCCGCCGGTGCCGGCTGCGGCCACGCAACCCGCCGGCCGGTAATCAATGCGCCGGCGCCGTGACCGGATCGACCAGCGTGCGCCCACCGTCGACCGTCAGGATCTGACCGGTCATGAAGGTCGCCGCGTCCGAGGCAAGGAACTGCGCCGCCTCGGCCACTTCCTCGGGCCGGGCGATGCGTTTCATCGGCGTGTGCTGGCGGATATCGGTACGGAACTGGGCGTTTTCCTTCAGCGCCACCGTCAGGCTCGCCGATAGCACCGAGCCGAAGGCGACCGCGTTGACGCGTATCCGGTGCGGCGCCTGCCCCACCGCCAGCGACCGCGTCATCTGGTCCACCGCGGCGGCGGATATCGACTCGCCCAGCAACTCGGGGTGACTGCGCCGCGCGGCGATCGACGACAGGTTGATGATCGAGCCGATCATCTGCTGGTCGTCGTCCTCGTCGTCCGCCGCCTGCTTTATCATCCGCTTCGCCACCGCCTGGCTGAGCCTGAGCGATGTCAGAAGGTTCTGCTGGAGCAGGATTTCGACCGCATCGTCCTCGGGGTCGAGCGGGTCCGACGGCAACATCTGGCGGCAGGCGTTGACCAGAATGTCGATCCGGTCGAAGGCGTCGACCGTGGCCGAAAGCAGGTTGGCCACGGTCAGGCGCTCGCGCAGATCGCCGGCAAAGGCACGGGCAGCACCGTTCGTACCCTCACCCTTCGTTTCGCCCAACTCGTTGCAGAGTCGTTTCTCGTCGATATCGGCGAACATGACATTCGCCCCCTCGTCGACGAAGTGGCGCGCGATGGCGAGACCAAGGCCGTTGGCGGCGCCGGTCACGATGGCTGTCTTGCCTGCAATGGAAAATGACATGGAATTACCGGTTCGGTCCCTGGCTGATGGGTAGCGGCGCGGCTGAGGCCCTGCCTCAGCGCCGCCGGGTCACGGTGCGTTGCCGCCTTGGTCGGTTGGCGGTGTATATCTTGAAACCCGGGGTGCCGGCAAGCTCGTGCACCTCGGCGAATGCCTGGCCGAGCGGCGCCTCGTAGGGAAGGTGGCGGTTGGCGACCATCCACAGCGTGCCATGCGGGCCGAGGATACGCGCCGCCTGCGCGATGAACGCCGCCCCGAGCGACGGATCCGCCGCACGGCCGTTGTGAAAGGGCGGGTTCATCACCACATTGTCAAACGGCTCCGAATCCGTCCAGTCGATCGCATCGGCCCAGTAGAACCGGGCGCGATCGTCCCGGATATTCTGTCGCGCCGCTTCCAGCGCCGCATGTTCGGCCTCGACCAGCGCGCATTCGGTGACACCGCGCCGTTCGAGCACGTGAAACGCCAGATAACCCCAGCCGGCGCCCAGGTCGGCCACCCGGCCCGGCATCTTCGGCGGCAGTGTCCGCGCCAGCGCGACCGAGGCCGGATCGGGCCCGTCCGCCGAGAACATGCCCGGCGCTGTCGTCCAGCCGCTTTCCAGGGTGAGCGTATCGGGCAGCGCCCAGTCGGCAAACGTCTCTGGCGCGGCCTGGAACTGGAACGCCTTGCCATGGGCCTTTGCGCAGGGCTCCGACACGTCCGCGCGTGCCCGAAGCTCGCGCAGCAGCGAATCGATTCCGTCGGTCTTCTGGCCATCGACGATGACCTGCCCGCCATGAATGGTGGCCTGCGCGATCAGCGCCCGCGCCTCGGCCCTGGAGCGCGGCAGCTCGACAATGGCCCCCGAGAACTCCCCCGACGGGCTCACCCCGACACGATACCCCAGCCGCACCCAGGCGTCGTGATCGGGCCGGTTCCCCTGCACGATCTCGATCCTGTCGCGCGGTATGGCGGACAGATCCAGCCCGGCGCGCGGACGAAACACCGCAATACGGCCGGCGGCTGGCAGATGGATGGCGCCCGTTCGCAGGGCAAAGGTCAGGCGGCTCTCGGACATGGAACCCGGATTACCCCCTGCGGCGCGGAAGGTCACGGCAAATCGCGGTTATTCCCGCTCCATCGTGCATTGCAGCGGGTGCTGGTGACGACGGGCGAAATCCATCACCTGCGCCACCTTGGTCTCGGCAATCTCGTGGCTGAACACCCCGACGACGGCGACACCCTTCTTGTGCACCACCAGCATCAGTTCGAATGCCTGCGCATGGGTCATGCCGAAAAACCGTTCGAGTATGTGAACCACGAATTCCATCGGCGTGTAATCGTCGTTCAGCAGCAGCACCTTGTAGAGCGGCGGCCGCTGGGTCCGCGTCCGGGTCCTGGTTGCCACGCCGGTCTGGTCACCGGGCCGGTCATCGCCGCCGGAAGACATGAAATGATCGCTCGGGCGTGTCACGGCGCGGGGCGCTCCATCGGAAAAGGGGATTGTCGGCTCCAAGACAGCTTATATAGGGCGAGGGCACCCTCTGAAAAGAGGCGAGCGCGCCCTGCGCCGGGGAAGACCATGAACATCACTACAATCGGCTTCGATGCCGACGACACGCTCTGGCACAACGAACGGTTCTACGTACTTACGCAGGAGCGATTCGCCGATCTGCTCGCCGACTATACCGACCGGGCCTCGCTGGATGCGCGTCTTCAGGCGGCGGAAAGGCGCAATATTGGTCATTACGGGTATGGTATCAAGGGATTCGTCCTGTCGATGATCGAGACCGCGGTCGATGTGACCGACGCCCGCGTTCCAGCCGCCGTGATTCGCCGCATTCTGGAGATCGGGCAGGAAATGCTGCGCCATCCGATCGAACTTCTGCCCGACGCGCACAAGACGGTCGCGGCGATGGCGGCCTCGCGCCACCGGCTGGTGCTGATCACCAAGGGCGACCTGCTGGATCAGGAGCGCAAGCTCGCCGAATCGGGATTGTGGGAATATTTCGACGCGGTCGAGATCGTTTCGGAGAAATCGGCGGCCGTTTACCGGCGCATCTTCAACCGTCACGGCGACGGGCCCGAGCGCGCGATGATGGTCGGCAATTCGATGAAATCCGATGTCCTGCCCGCGATCGAGGCAGGTGCCTGGGCTGTCCACGTTCCGTTCGAACTGGTCTGGGCGCTGGAATCGGCCCCCGCGCCCACCGGACACGAACGTTACCGGGTTCTTGATGGACTCGGCGGATTGAAGGCACTGGTCGATTGGATCGGCTGAGATGTTGGGGGCCAGGCCGAATTTGGCACGACATCTTGCGATGTTGCTTTAGAGTCACCTTGAAAATGCTTGAGATTCCACGCTTTTGATACGGCTTGGGCCGTGTTATCCTGAACACAACAAACAAGATTCCGACCCTGAAAACAGGGCGGGCAGAGGCAGACAGAGGCAGTTTCATCATGACACCCGGTATTCGGGGCAAAAGCCCCTTGGCCGCCACGATATTTCTCATGCTGTTCTTTCTGGTACTGCTGGGGACCAGCCTGCGCGCTGGTGCCGCGCAATATGCGGCCATGGTCATGGACGCCCGGACCGGCAAGGTGCTGCATTCCCGCAATGCCGACACCCGCCTGCACCCGGCGTCACTGACCAAGATGATGACGCTCTACATTGCCTTCGAAGCCGTGGAACACGGCGAGATCGGCCTCGACAGCAAGGTGACGATCTCGAAGAGGGCGGCGAACGAGGTGCCCTCGAAGCTGGGGCTCAGGGCCGGACAGAAGATCGAACTCCGCTATCTGATCCGGGCGGCGGCGGTGAAATCCGCCAACGATGCCGCAACCGCCATCGGCGAAGCCATCTCGGGCAGCGAAGCTGCCTTCGCCCGGCGGATGAACCGGACCGCCAAGGCGCTGGGGATGACCCGGACCACCTTCAAGAACGCCAACGGGCTGACCGAAGCGGGGCACCTGTCGACCGCGCGGGACATGACAATCCTCGGCCGGCATCTGTTTTACGATTACCCGCAATATTACAACCTGTTCTCACGCACCCAGGCCGATGCCAAGATCGGCACCGTCTACAACACCAACCGCAAGTTCCTGAAATCCTATGCCGGCGCGGACGGGATCAAGACCGGATACACCAGCGCTGCCGGCTCCAACCTGGTTGCTTCGGCACACCGGGGCGACAAGCGCATCATCACCACCGTCTTCGGCGCCTCGTCGGCGGCCGCGCGCAACAAGCGCGTCGCCGAACTGATGGATTTCGGCTTTCAGAACGCCCCGCGCCACGCAGCCGTGCAGCAGCCCGGCGCGCCGCAATATGCCGGCCGCAGCGAACCGGCGGCGGTCAAGACGGTTCAGGTGGCGCGGGTCCTCAATACCTCGCTGCGCCCGGTGGCACGGCCGGCGAGTGAAGTCGCGTCAGCCACCAATGCCGGCGCGGTCAAGCTTGCAGCGTTACAGTCGGATATCGAGGCGGCCATCGCCGTTGCAACCACCGAAACGCAGGCCCCCCCCACACCGGCGGCCGAACCGGAAGCCGCGATCGAGACGGCAGTGGCAGAGCCCGCGCGCGACGCTATCGAAACGGCAAGCGCCGCCGCGTCCAGTCTTCTGCCCAAGGCACGCCCGCGCAAGCTCGACTTTGCCGCCGCCGCACCCGAACAGGTCGCGACCGAAGAACAGGTGGTGGTCAGCCGGGCCTCCACCTCGGGCGGGCACAACTGGGGCATCAATGTCGGGCGCTATTCGTCGCGCTTCAAGGCCGAGCAGGTGTTGCTGAAAACCGCGTTGCAGGAAATGTCGACGCTCGACGGCGCCTTGCGCAAGGTCCGGCAGGGCAATGCCGGCTTCGACGCGAACTTCGTCGGGCTCAGCGCCGACCAGGCCGATCTCGCCTGCAAGCGGCTTGCCGCCCAGGGTGCGGAATGCTCGACCTTCGGCCCCGGATGATTGGTGGATTACTTCGGCAGTGCAGCCCTGCGCCCCCATCCGGGGGCGTTTTTTTGTGCCGCCTGCGCCGCCGATACGGCCCGGTCATTCCTTTGGGTGATCGTCGTAGTCCGAGGACAATATGCGCCGGCTGTCGCCTTCGGGATCGTCGTACTGGTCGGTCTTGACCGACCAGTAGAAAGCGGCAAGCCCCAGCCCGCCGAGAAACAGCGACACCGGGATCAGGAAGACCAGCACATCCATCGCCTATTTCAGCCTCAGCGAGTTGAGCGACACCGTGATCGACGAGGCCGACATCGCAAGGGCCGCCGCAAGCGGCGTCGCAAATCCGGCAATGGCGATCGGAACCGCAATCACGTTATAGACCGACGCAATGGTGAAATTCTGCCTGATCCGCGTCACGGCGGACCGTGCGGTGGTCACCGCTGCCGCGAGCGGCCCGATATCCTCGCCCAGAAGCACGATATCCGAGGCAACCCGCGCCGCATCGAGCGCCGAGGCGGGTGAAATCGACACATGAGCCGCAGCCAGCGCGGCCGTATCGTTCAGCCCGTCGCCGACCATCAGCACCCGGTGCCCCTGGCCGGTCAGCGCCTCGATCCGGGCGGCCTTCTGCGCCGGCAGTGCCTCGGCAATGATATCGGAAATCCCCAGCCGTTCGGCAAAGGCGCGCACGGCAGGCCCGGAGTCGCCCGAGATCAGCGCCACCGACATACCCGCCGATTTCAGCGCCCCGACAGCGGCTTCGGCGCCGGGGCGCATCCGGTCGGCAAAGGCGAAACAGACAGGCTCCCGCCCCTCGACCGACAGCCACGAAGATGTGTGCGCCGGGGCAGAGGCGCCGATCCATGCCGCGCGGCCGAGCCGCGCCCGCCGACCCTGCCATGAGCCTTCGGTGCCGTATCCCGGCACTTCGACGATATCGCTCACGGGCTCGGTCGCGATCCCGGCACGCTCCGCCGCTTCGACCAGGGCGCGCGACAGTGGATGCGACGAGCCGGCCGCCAACCCCGCCGCCAGAGCGAGATCGCGCGGATCGTGCCCGGCCGCGTCCTGCAACTCCGGCGTGCCCAGCGTCAGCGTCCCGGTCTTGTCGAAGACCACCGTGTCGACCTCGGCCAGACGTTCGAGCGCGGTGCCATCCTTGATCAGCATGCCCTTGCGGAACAGCCGCCCCGAGGCGGCGGTGGTCACCGCCGGCACCGCCAGCCCTAGTGCGCACGGGCAGGTGATGATCAGAACCGCCGCCGCAATGTTGACCGCCAGGCGCGCATCGCCGGTATAAAGATACCACCCCACCCCGGCGATCAGCGACAGGATATGCACCCCCGGTGCGTAGAGGCCCGCCGCCCGGTCGGCGAGCGATGTGTAGCGGTTCCGCGTGCTTTCGGCCATCGCGACAAGATCGGCCATGCGATGCAGCGAGGAATCGCGCCCCGCCGAGGTGACCTCGACCGTCAGCGGTCCGGTCAGGTTGACCTCCCCGGCGCTGATCGCGCCGCCCGGCTCGGCCAGCACCGGAACGGTCTCGCCGGTCAGCAGCGAGCGGTCGAGTTCGCTCGTCCCGGCCACGACGATGCCATCCACCGGCATGCGCCCGCCGGGGCGCACCAGCACCCTGTCACCGGGGCGCAAATCGGCCACGTCGACAGCCACCTCGGCCCCGTCGTCGAGCCGAATGGCCCGTACAACCTCCAGCGCGGCCAGTTCCTCGGCGGCGCTGCGCGCGATGGCGCGCGTGCGAAAATCCAGATACCGGCCCGCCAGGAGAAAGAAGGTCAGCGACATGGCGGCATCGAAATAGGCATGCTCGCCCGAATGCGCCGTTTCGTAGAGCGAGGTGCCGAGCGCAAGCACGAT
The DNA here is from genome assembly GCF_047971885.1 of Tropicimonas sp. Taxonomy (NCBI): domain Bacteria; kingdom Pseudomonadati; phylum Pseudomonadota; class Alphaproteobacteria; order Rhodobacterales; family Roseobacteraceae; genus Tropicimonas; species Tropicimonas sp. The sequence continues at coordinate 16,069 of NZ_JBKEAE010000017.1, forward strand.
CGCCAGCGAAATCGGGACATCCATGTTCAGCCGGCCATGCCGGAGCGCCGCCCACGCGCTGCGAAAGAACGGCTGGCCGGCAAAGGCGATCGCGGGAACGGCAATCGCGCCCGAGATCCAGTGAAACAGGTCGCGTGTCGCATCCGCCGCGCCGGACCACACGGCCACCGACAGAAGCATGATGTTCATCGCGGCGAAGCCGGCCACCGCCAGCCGCATCAGCAACTCGCGGCCCTGCCGGTCGGTCGCGGTGACCGACAGCATGGCGGCGTCCATCTCGTGTGCCTCGTACCCGACGGCATTCACCGCCGTGACCAGCGCCCCGGCCGTCACCTCCGGCGCCGCATCGACCGAGGCACGCCGGCGCGTCAGGTTCACCCGCGCCGAGCGCACCCCCGGATGCGCCTCAAGCGCGCGCTCGACGGTGACGATGCAGGCCGCGCAATGTATGCCGGGCAGCGACAGCAGCAGCGCCGCGTCGTGTATCGCATCGCCCGCGGCCCCGCCGGCGGCGATCCGCCGCGCCATCGGCGCCGCCTCGCAGGCCGGACAGGCGGATATCGTCGGGCCTTCGGGATAGGAGGTATCGGCCATTGCACTACTCGATCCGAAGTTCGATGCGCTGCCTGAAGGACGTCCCGTCAGGTGCCAGCGCGACAAACCGGATGTCCCAGAAACCGGGCGCAAGATCGACCGGCGCAGTGAATACACCGTCGCGGTAGCTGAAATCCGGCCTCACGTCGTCCCTGACCTGTGTCGGACGGCCGACGGTGGCATCCAGTTCCCGTACCTCGACAGGATAGCCATTGCGGCCGAGGAAGGTCATCGTCAGCACGCCATCCTCGACCACCGCGTCGACCTTCCAGCCGAGCGCCTCCTGCGCGGCGCGATCGGCGTCGAAGGTCTGGCTGGCGACATAAGAGTTCCGCACCTCGAGCCCCGGAAAGGTGCCCACCGCCAGCACCGCAAGAGTGACGTTTACCGCGATGACCACCGAAAAGGCGGCGACGGTGATAAACAGAACCTTGCGGCCGGTCAGTTCCATTTCAGTTGCCTCCGGTTCCCACGAACGACGATTCCTTGTACACTCTTTCGCCGCTCGACAAATCCTCTATCCAGAATTCGATGTCGGTCCGCTCGGCGCTTGCCGGCGCGCTCCCCTTCGGCGCGGTCACGTAGATGCGCTGCTTGCCGGTCGCATTGCCGGGAACGATGAACTCGTCGCCAGGCACCCCCTCGACCTCGAGCACAAGCTCCGGATAGTCGGAACCGAGGTGGGCGGCAAATCCGCGCTCCTCGCCATACTTGTTGCGAATGCCGAAATCGTAGCTGTTGCGGATCGAACCGTCCGACATCGTGACGAAAAGCGGCTGCCGGACCGGGTGCACGGTGGCCGAGATCGTCGGTCGGATGAACAGCATCACCACCAGCCCGATACCGATCGCCGACCAGAGGAAGGTGTAGAGCAGCGTGCGCGGACGGAAGACATGCTTCCAGACCGAGCGCGGCGGCTTGCCCGCGCGCTCGCGCTCCTCGTCGCTGAGCGCCATGTAGCCGATCAGGCCGCGCGGCTTGCCGGTCTTGTCCATGATCTCGTTGCAGGCATCGATGCAGAGCGCGCAGGTGATGCAGGCAAGCTGCTGACCGTCGCGGATATCGATTCCCATCGGGCAGACATTCACGCAGGCCATGCAATCGATGCAATCGCCCAGCCCCTCGGCATCGGCCCCCTTGCGCCGCGCGCCGCGCGGCTCGCCGCGCCATTCGCGATACCCGACGGTCAGCGTATCCGGGTCCATCATCGCCCCCTGGATACGCGGCCACGGGCACATGTAGATGCACATCTGCTCGCGGAAGAAGCCGCCGAAAACCAGCGTCGTCGCCGTCAGAACACCGATGGTCGTATAGGCGACCGGGCTGGCATCGAAGGTCAGAAGATCGCGCAGCAACGTCGGCGCATCGGTGAAATAGAACACCCACGCCCCGCCGGTCGCCAGCGCGATCAGCAGCCAGACGATATATTTCGTCAGCCTGAGGCGGAACTTGTGCAGGTCCATCTTCTTTTGCCGGTGAAGACGCAGGCGCGCGTTGCGATCGCCCTCGATCCAGCGCTCGACAAGAATGAATAGGTCGGTCCAGACGGTTTGCGGACAGGCGTAGCCGCACCAGACCCGCCCGAGAGCCGAGGTGAACAGAAACAGCCCGAGGCCGGCCATGATCAGCAGGCCGGCAACGAAGTAGAATTCGTGCGGCCAGATCTCGATCCAGAAGAAGAAGAAGCGCCGGTTCGCCAGGTCGATCAGAACAGCCTGATCCGGCAGGCCGGGGCCGCGATCCCAGCGTATCCACGGCGTCACGTAGTAGATGCCCAGGGTGACGATCATGATCACCCATTTCAGGGTGCGGAACTCTCCCTGCACCCGGCGCGGAAAGACCGGCTCGCGCGGGATATACAGCGGATCGGGATGGCTGCCTGTATCGCTCACTTAAGCTCTCCGGTAGCTGCGGCGTCAAATTTTGCCCATACTATGGGCGACTACGAAAAAGCAACTTTGATATACATCAATAATTCCCGCAATGACCTCGGGTCGGCGGGTTCTATCAGACGTACCCTGCGGAAGCGCTGCGCCCGCATGTCGCGCTGGCATGATAGCGGTGTGGGGAACGAAAACAAAGGCGCCCCGATCCTCCTAGGAAACGCGCGAACAGGACGGAGGACCGGGGCGTATCTTCCAGGGGAGGACACCCACTGGAAACCCTATGTAAGTTCGAACTGCGGCGTTCTTCTCAATTCTTCCGCAGCCCATGCGCAATCTCTATGACCGGGGTCGCCAGGAAGCCTTGATCTGGATCAAACGAAACCGCGCAATTCGCCGCAGATCGCGCATAGCCGACATGCGGATTCGGCAAACCTCGTCCGCAAAGGAAACCCCGCCCCTATTCCGGGGCGGGGATGATCGGGTAATCGGATCAGAACCGGGCGCCGGTGCTATTCGCCACCGCCAAGCCCGTGAACATAGAACGAGACCGCGCGGACCTCGGGCTCGCCCACCGCGGCCGTGGTCGCCCCGCCCTGCGGCGGCATGATGCCGAAACGGCCGCCCCAGACCGTTTCATGGATCGTCGCCTCGTCACCGCCATAGAGCCAGATCGCATCGGTCAGGTTGGGCGCGCCCTGCTCCGGATCGCCGGTGCCGGTTTCGCCATGGCAGGCGGCACAGTTGTCGGCAAAGACTGTCTCTCCCGCCTCGGCCAGCGTCGGCTCGTTTTCCTGACCCGAGATCTTCAGCACGTAATTGACCGCCTGGTTGATCTCTTCCTCGCTGAGCATCTCGTCGCGCCCGAAGGCCGACATCTCGGACCAGCGGGCATCGGAATCCTGTTCGTTCCGGACACCGTGTTTGACCGAGAGATAGATCTGGTCGATCGTACCGCCCCAGAGCCAGCTGTTGTCGAGCAGGTTGGGATATCCGACGGTCTGGTTCCCCTGCGCCCCCGATCCGTGGCACTGGGCGCACCAGGTGCGGAACACGGCCGCGCCGGCATTGTTGGCGAAGCTGACCAGTTCGGGATCGTCGGCTATGGCCGTCAGTTCGGTATCGACCAGCCGCTGCTTGATCGCGGCGTTCTGCGCGTCGAACTGGTCGATCTCGGCGGCCACGTCGGCGCGGGTCGAAAACCCGAGCAGACCTGCCGTCGCCCTGGTGGCAAGCGGCCAGGCCGGGTAGAGAACCGAATAGACCAGCGCCCAGACCACACAGCCGTAAAACGTCCACAGCCACCAGCGCGGCAGGGGGTTGTTCAGTTCCTCGATCCCGTCCCAGCGATGGCCGGTCGTTCCGACCTCCTGCTTTGGCTTACTAACGGGTTTCTTGCTCATTCCCGAGCCTCCTTGGGGTTCGGCTCCGCCAGGTCCGCCGCCGGGGCGTCCTCGTGGCGAAAGATGATATTTGCACTGTCACGTTGCTCTCTGGAACTTCCGGGCCGAAAGACCCAGAAGATCACGCCAAGAAAGCAGAGGAAGAGGAAAAGCAGCATCCAGCTGTCGGCAAATCCTCTCAGGAGGGAGTATGTGTCTCCGTCCATCCGTTCTGCTCCCTATCGGCTGGCAACGGGCTCGAAGGTCGAGAAATCAACCAGCGTCCCCAGCATCTGAAGGTAGGCAAGCAACGCGTCCATTTCCGAAATGCCGGGCTGGCCGTCGAAGTTGCGTACCTGCGCCCCCGGATACCGCTCCAGAAGACCGTCCGAATCGCTGTCGGCATCGGCCTGCGCCTGGAAATCGGCAGCCGCGTTCTCCAGCATCTCATCGGAGTAGGGCACGCCGACCGCGCGGTTGGTCCGCAACAGGTCGGTGATGTACCTGTCCGACACCGGACGGTCGAGCAGGAAGCCGTATTTCGGCATCACCGATTCGGGCACCACCGATTGCGGATCGACCAGATGGTCGACATGCCAGGCATCCGAATAGCGCCCGCCAAGACGGGCCAGATCGGGCCCGGTCCGCTTCGATCCCCACTGGAACGGATGGTCGTATTGCGATTCGGCCGCCAGCGAATAGTGGCCATAACGCTCCACCTCGTCGCGCATCGGGCGGATCATCTGGCTGTGGCAGAGATAACACCCTTCGCGGACATAGATGTTGCGGCCTTCCAGTTCGAGCGGCGAATAGGGGCGCATTCCGTCCACATCCTCGATCGTGTTCTGGAGATAGAACAGCGGCACGATCTCCACGATGCCGCCGATGGTGACGACAAGGAAGCTGAGAGCGAACAGGATCGTCGCGTTGGTCTCGATGATCTTGTGCTTGTCGATAAGGGCCATTGTCCGTCCCTCCTTATTCGGCAGGCGCAGCGACCGGAGCGGCCGCCGCCTTGGGCGCGCCGCGGGTCACTGTAAGCCAGAGGTTGACGACCATGATGATTGCGCCCGCCAGGTAGAGGATCCCGCCGGTTGCGCGCACGATGAACATCGGATGCATCGCGGCCACCGAATCGGCGAAGGAGTTCACCAGGAAGCCGTTCGCATCGACCTCGCGCCACATCAGCCCCTGCATGATCCCCGACACCCACATCGAGGCGGCGTAGAGGACGATGCCGATCGTGGCGAGCCAGAAGTGCCAGTTGACCGCGGTCAGCGAATAGAGCCGCTCGCGTTTCCACAGCGTCGGCACGAGGAAATAGAGCGCGCCGAAGGTGATCATGCCGTTCCAGCCCAAGGCGCCGGAATGGACGTGACCGATGGTCCAGTCGGTATAGTGGCTGAGCGAGTTCACCGCCCGGATCGAC
>NZ_JBKEAE010000018.1:0-2983 GCF_047971885.1 Tropicimonas sp.
TATTTGCGCGAGATGTTCGACCGCTACGGCAATGTGGGCGCAATGCTTGCCGCCTGCAATGCCGGCCCCGCGCGCTACGACGATTTCCTCGCCACGGGGCGCACACTGCCCGCCGAGACCCGCGCCTATGTCGCCGCGCTGGCGCCAATGCTGGACGGCGCGGCGCCTGTTAGGATGGCGGCGCGACCCACCGACTGGTGCGAGGCCTCGCTCTTTGTCGGCATTGCCGGTGCAGCGCCTGTGCAGGCTGGCGGCAGTAGGGTGGCGCCGCCAGCGGAGACGGGTGGCCTTGCACCAAGGGCCTCCGGCGATCTGTTCGCCCCTCGCGCCGGCGGGACCACTTCGCCATGAGCGCGATCATGCCGTGGCGTGGACTGGCGCATGTTCGGAAAGCTCTGACGGCAAGGCGGGCCGGAATGGAGAGCGGGAAAGTATGCGTCCGGCGCTCAGGGCACGGGCGAAAAACCGATCACCGGCGCATGCAGATACCACAATGTTGCCCAGGCACCGATCGCCAGCGCAAGCCGGCCAGGTGGCGGCAGCCCGACGGGGCGCCAGCGACCCGAGACAAGCGCCGCAAAAGGCCACAGGCCGGTGTGCCGGGTCAGTCGTGCCCATTCGGCGGCGCCCATCGCCTGCCGCCGCCGCGTCTCGACGATCTGCATGCCGAGCACCGAAAAGAGTACGAAGGTTCCGAACAGGATAACATGGGCAAGATCGCCGTTGACCCACAGATGCGCCAGCGACCAGAGAAGCAGCGCCCAGAGCAGCGGCTGGCGGGTCACTCCCGCGATGCCGGGGCGATCCGGATCGAATCCCGTTGCCCGCCCCTCGAAGGCGAAGGGATTGGGCGCCGCCACGCCGAAGGTGCCGAGCGCAATCGCGACCGGCATTGCGATGTTAACCCCCCAGCGGGCGGCGACGGTCTGATCCCACAGCGGCACGAAAGGTGCGCGCGCAGCCGCGACGATCAGCCAGTAGAGAAGCGCGACCGAGATGAGACTGAACAGCGCGGTGTAACCGTTCGGCCCAAGCATCCCGACCAGCGACTCCTTCACCCCCAGCGCGGCGGGAATGCGGTGCGACAGCATGAAAAACGCCATGGCGATTGCAAATTCAGTCCAGCCCGTCATTCCGCCCGTCGATCCCTGCCTCAACCCGCCGCAACGGCCAATATGATCGCGGCGATCATAAACAGGCCAAGCGCCAGTGCGAACCCCCTGCTCCACTCCGGCGCCTGCCGCAGGCCGAGATAGACCCGCAGGATGATCTGTGCCTTGACCCAGGCAAGACACATGATCGCCACCGTAGCCAGTGCTCCGGTCAGGCCGGTTGCGGCGATCAGCGTGCTGGCGCCCGACAGCGCCACAAGCGCCAGCCATGCCTGCGTGACCGTCATCGCCCTAGCCCAGCAGATAGATGATGGGGAAAAGCAGCACCCAGACCAGATCGACCATGTGCCAGAACGAGGTGCCGACCTCGACATTATGCGCCGTGCAGCGCCAGCCGACCAGCGCCAGTATCACGATACCCGCCACCACATGCAGGGCGTGAAAGCCGGTCAGCAGGTAGTAGAAGGTCCAGAACGGATGGGTTTCGGTACTGATGCCGGCGGCGGCCTTTTCGGCGAATTCCAGCCCCTTGATCCAGAGGAACGCGAAACCCAGCGCCGCCGCGCCGGCCAGAAGCATCCGGCTGCGCGCGACCCTGCGCGCCGCCGCCGCCCGGACCGCCAGTGCGGCGAACCAGCCCGACGTGACCAGCACCACGGTATTGATACCCGCGCCGGTGCGGTGCAGGTGCGATTGCGCCTCGGCAAAGCCCTGCGGATCGGTCAGTCGCACCGAGAGGAAGGCCAGCAGCCCCGCCCCGAAGACCAGTAGTTCCGAAACGATGAGAACCCACATCATCAGTTCGCCGGGCAGTGCATCGATGCCGCGGGGGCGGGCAGACTCAGTCCCGTTCATGCGCTGCCGACCAGTTCGCGGTAAATGCGCGGCAGGGCCTGAACCAGCTTGTCGGGGTCCGGGATCAGCGTATAGCCACCCTGCCCGAAGATGCGCGGGAACCATGCCTTGCCGTTGCGATCGACGGTGATGCCGAATACCGCCTGTCCGGCCCGGCGCGCCTCGCGCACCGCCATGCGGCTGTCCTCGATTCCGTGGCGGCCCTCGTAATGGTCCAGGTCGTTCGGCTTGCCATCGGTGATGACCAGCAGCAGCCGGCGCTTGCGCGGTTGCAGCGCCAGTTCGGCCGAGCAATGGCGCATCGCCGCGCCGAGCCGGGTGTAGAAGCCGGGCCGGAGCGAACCGATCCGCATCTCGACCGCCTTCGACATCGGCTCGCCGAAATCCTTGGCCGTCTGGACATAGACCCGCTGGCGCTTCAGCGATGAAAAGGCATGCACGGCGAAATCGTCGCCGCAGGCGTCGAGCCCCCAGGCGAAGGCCGCAAGCGCCTCGCGCTCGACATCGATCACCGAACGCCCGTCGTGACCATGACCGGGAATCGCCGATTCGGTAGAGCGCGAGACATCGAGCAGCAGCGAGACCGCAAGGTCGCGCTTCTCGGCTCGCGTCTGGCGCCAGACGCGATCGGTTCCCTCGCCGGTGGCCTTGAAATCGACCTGCGCGCGCACGGCGCGATCGGTATCCAGTTCGTCGCCGTCGGGATAACCGGGCACCGAAACGCGCCCGGGCCGCAGCGCCTCGAACTGGCGGCGTACCGCACGGATGCGGGCCTGCGCCCTGGGATCCCTGGCGAAATCGGGCAATGCCGTCGACGGATCGACCGCAGTGCTGAGCACGCGGGCATGCGACGGCAGGTAGGCGCCGGTCCGCACGTCCCATTCGGGATAGGTGTGCACGTCCGCCAGCGTCTCACGATCCACATCCTCGGGCGCGAGATCGAGATGGAGCTTCAGCCTGGTCGCCGGCGCCTTGGATATCTGGCCCAGCCCGATCTCGTCCTGATCGTCGGCGGC
>NZ_JBKEAE010000039.1:0-2887 GCF_047971885.1 Tropicimonas sp.
GGCCGGATGTGCCCGATCGAGACGCCGGAAGGCCCCAACATCGGCCTGATCAACAGCCTCGCGACCTTCGCGCGGGTGAACAAGTACGGCTTCATCGAAACCCCCTACCGCGTGGTCAAGAACGGGCAGGTGACGGACGAAGTCCATTACATGTCCGCCACCGAGGAAATGCGGCACACGGTGGCGCAGGCCAACGCGCATCTCGATGCCGAAGGCCGGTTCGAGAACGATCTGGTCAACACCCGTCAGGCCGGTGAATACACCATGGCGCCACGCGAAACCGTCGATCTGATCGACGTTTCGCCCAAGCAGCTCGTTTCCGTTGCCGCCTCGCTGATCCCGTTCCTGGAAAACGACGACGCGAACCGCGCCCTGATGGGCTCGAACATGCAGCGTCAGGCGGTGCCGCTGATCCGTGCCGAGGCGCCGCTGGTCGGTACCGGCATCGAGGAAGTGGTGGCGCGCGACTCGGGCGCGTCGATCATGGCAAAGCGGGCCGGTGTTATCGACCAGGTCGATGCCCAGCGTATCGTCATCCGGGCAACCGAGGATCTCGGGCTTGGCGATGCCGGTGTGGATATCTATCGACTGCGCAAGTTCCAGCGTTCGAACCAGAACACCTGCATCAACCAGCGCCCGCTGGTCAAGGTGGGCGATACGGTGGTCAAGGGCGAGGTCATCGCCGATGGCCCCTCGACCGATCTCGGCGAACTGGCGCTCGGCAAGAACGTGGTCGTCGCCTTCATGCCGTGGAACGGCTACAACTATGAGGACTCGATCCTGATTTCCGAACGTGTGGCGCGCGACGACGTGTTCACCTCGGTCCATATCGAGGAATTCGAGGTTGCGGCGCGGGATACCAAGCTCGGGCCGGAAGAAATCACCCGCGACATCCCCAATGTCGGCGAGGAGGCCCTGCGCAACCTCGATGAGGCGGGGATCGTCTATATCGGTGCCGAGGTCGGCCCGGCGGATATCCTGGTGGGCAAGATCACGCCGAAGGGCGAAAGCCCGATGACGCCGGAGGAGAAACTCCTGCGCGCCATCTTCGGCGAAAAGGCATCAGACGTGCGCGACACCTCGCTGCGCCTGCCGCCGGGCGATTTCGGCACCGTGGTCGAGGTGCGCGTGTTCAACCGCCACGGCGTGGACAAGGACGAGCGGGCGCTGCAGATCGAGCGCGAGGAGGTCGAGCGTCTTGCCCGCGACCGGGACGACGAAAAGGCAATCCTTGAGCGCAACATCTACGCGCGGCTCAAGGACATGCTGCTTGGCAAGGTTGCGGTGAAGGGGCCCAAGGGCGTTCCGTCCAACAGCCCGATCACCGAGGAACTGCTGGGAACGCTGTCGCGCGGCCAGTGGTGGCAGCTTGCCCTGGGCGACGATTCCGATGCGCAGATCGTCGAGGCCCTGAACGAGCAGTTCGACATCCAGAAACGCGCGCTGGAAGCCCGCTTCGAGGACAAGGTCGAAAAGGTCCGCCGCGGCGACGACCTGCCGCCGGGTGTGATGAAGATGGTCAAGGTCTTCATCGCGGTGAAGCGCAAGCTTCAGCCGGGCGACAAGATGGCCGGCCGTCACGGCAACAAGGGCGTGATCAGCCGCGTCGTTCCGATGGAGGACATGCCGTTCCTCGCCGATGGCACACCGGTGGACTTCGTTCTCAATCCGCTCGGCGTGCCGAGCCGGATGAACGTCGGCCAGATCCTCGAAACCCACATGGGCTGGGCCTCTCGCGGGCTGGGCGTGCGGGTGGACGAGGCGCTGGACGAATACCGCCGCTCGGGCGATCTGACCCCGGTCCGCGAGGCGATGCGTATCGCCTATGGTGACGATGTCTACGATGAAGGCATCGAAGGCATGGACGAGGATCGTCTGGTCGAGGCCGCCGGCCTTGTCACCCGCGGTGTCCCGATCGCAACGCCCGTCTTCGACGGCGCGCGCGAAGAGGGTGTCAACGATGCGCTGATGCGCGCCGGGTTCGATCTGTCCGGCCAGTCCGATCTATATGACGGGCGCACCGGCGAGAAGTTCAGCCGTCAGGTCACGGTCGGGGTGAAGTACCTGCTCAAGCTGCACCACCTTGTGGATGACAAGATCCACGCCCGTTCCACCGGCCCCTACAGTCTGGTCACCCAGCAGCCGCTGGGCGGCAAGGCGCAGTTCGGCGGCCAGCGTTTCGGGGAGATGGAGGTCTGGGCGCTCGAAGCCTATGGCGCCGCCTACACGCTCCAGGAAATGCTGACCGTGAAGTCGGACGACGTGGCCGGGCGGACCAAGGTCTACGAGAGCATCGTCAAGGGCGAGGACAATTTCGAGGCCGGTGTGCCGGAATCGTTCAACGTGCTTGTCAAGGAAGTGCGCGGCCTCGGCCTGAACATGGAACTCCTGGATGCGGAGGGAGAGGAATAGGGGCCTTGCGCCCGAAGCGGGCGGCCCGTGCGGCCGCCCGGCTCCTCCCTTCCCGCACCATTTCAAGGATTTGACAATGAACCAGGAACTGACCAACAATCCGTTCAACCCGCTTACCCCGCCCAAGGCCTTTGACGAGATCAGGGTGTCGCTGGCGAGCCCGGAGCGGATTCTCTCGTGGTCCTATGGCGAGATCAAGAAGCCCGAGACCATCAACTACCGCACCTTTAAGCCCGAGCGCGACGGGTTGTTCTGCGCCCGGATCTTCGGGCCGATCAAGGATTACGAATGCCTTTGCGGCAAGTACAAGCGCATGAAGTATCGCGGCGTCGTCTGCGAGAAATGCGGCGTGGAAGTCACGCTGCAAAAGGTGCGCCGCGAACGTATGGGCCATATCGAACTGGCCGCGCCCGTGGCGCATATCTGGTTCCTGAAGTCGCTGCCCTCGCGCATCGGCCTGATGCTGGACATGACG
>NZ_JBKEAE010000079.1:0-14996 GCF_047971885.1 Tropicimonas sp.
CACGTGGCGCGGCTGGGGCAAGATGTTCTGGTTCCGCCATCGCCGCCGCATCGGTCTGGATCCGTCCGAGACCTTCCATCCGGCCATCGACCGCCGCGAGGACCTGATCCGCGCCGCGAGCATCGGTTAGAAGCACCCTTCCCCGCCGAATTTCGCTGGCCGGAAATTTGCGCCAATTGTCATCCAGTTAGAAATAATGACCGGAACGTGTTACGATTGTCGTGTCGTTGTGCAACGGGAGGCGAAGTCGTGAAGATTCCCAATGTCGTTCTCGAAGTTCTCGGAACCTCCGCCCCGACACTTCTTTCCGCGCTGACGCTTCCGCCGCCGTTCAACATGCTCGCCTCGACCGTGGTTTCCTCGGCGCTCGGGCGGTTCGCCCGCCCGGCAACGAACGGCGTGCCGCCACAGAGCCCGGGCGATACCGCAGGCCCGGCGGCAACCGATACCCGGCCACTGACACCGGCCGAGGTGGTCGCCACGGTGGAGCAGAACGCCGCCAACCCCGATTTCCTCCTCGCGCTCAGATCGGCCGAGAGCGACCTGAAGAAATACGAAATCCAGGCCGGACTGCGGTTTGCCGAACTGCAACTGGAAGACCGCAGGCGGGCCGGAGATTTCCAGCAGGCCAGCGACATCGGCGGCAAGGCGTTCATGGCGGGCACGGCGCTGGTGGCGATCTCGCTCGTCGGCATGCTGGCGATGATCATCCTGCTACTGTTCGTGGCAATGGGCAGGATTCAGGTCAGCGATGCCAACTCGCCCATGGCTGTCGCCGCCTTCGGCCTTATCGGTACGGCGGTGGGTTTCATCAACGGTATCGCCGGCGCCATCGTCTCGTTCTACTGGGGCAGCAGCCAAAGCTCGAAAGAGAAATCCCTGGCGATGGAAAAGCAGTTCGAGCAATTCGGCGCATCGCTCAGCCGGGCACAGCGCGAGGTTCCGGTGCAACGCGCACCGGCAGTGATCGTTCCGTCGAGCGAGCCCGGCGGCATGCCGACGGTGATCACATCCGATGCGGACGGCACGCCGCGCATCGCCGCGGCGGCGATGGCGGCCCCCGCCAGCCCCGCCGCCGCCCATGCCGAGGTTCCGCCGGTGATCCCGGCCAGCCCGACCCTTGCGGCCGAACTGGTGCCCGACCTGTCGCAGTCCCATTCGAAATTCGCCGACGGAGTCAAATGGGCGCTGGTCGCCAGCGGCATTTCGGTCGAGGGCGGCTCTCCCGAGCGGACGGGCGGCGCGCCGGCGACGGTAACCCGCATCTGGAACGACTTCGGCGAGCCCTGCCGCTACTGGGCGCGCAGGTTCGGCGTGCCGGTCGAACTGATCGTGGCCACCATCGCCACCGAAAGCGGCGGCGATCCCGATGCCGAACGCGACGAACCGCAGATCAACGACAAGAGCGTCGGGCTGATGCAGACCCTGATCACCACGGCGCGCGCCGCGCTCGACCGGCCGAACCTGTCCGGGCGCGACCTGCGCGATCCCTCGCTGTCGATCGAGGCGGGCACCGCCTATATCGCCGCCCAACGCAAAAGCACCCTGTTCGATCCGCCGCTGGTGGCCGCCGCCTACAACGCCGGCTCGCTGCGGCGCGAGGAGGCCGAGGCGAACCGCTGGCGGCTGGTCTGCTATCCGAAGAACACCGGTCATCACATCGACCGCTTCGTCAGCTGGTTCGGCGATGCGATGCGCGTCAGCGCCGAACAGGGCTGGAGCGACGGCGGCAGAATCCCGAGCTTTGCCGCCGCCTTCGGCCCGGCAGGGGCCGTCGCCGCCACCCCGGCAGCGGCGGCCGCCGCCAGCGTCGCGCTATCGCTGCTGCGCAGCTTCGCCCTGCCGCCCATCCCGCTCGGCCAGATCGAGACGAACGGGGCGCTGGTGCGCGAAATCCAGGCCCGGCTGACTGATCTGGGCTATCTCGACCCGCCGGCGGACGGGCTGTTCCGCAAGACCTCGAACTGGGCCTTCGCCGCTTTCTGTGCCCGCAACGGGATCAGCCACGGCGGCACCTTCGCCCGGGTGCAGGCGCAGGCGCTGGTGTCTCCCGCCTCGGCGCTACCCGATATCGCGCCTGTGGAACAATGGCTCGGCAAGGTGATCGACTACATGCGGCGGCAGGGCTACTGGATCGCCCGTCACCCCGGCTGCCGCAACATCGTCTATCTGGAAGGTGTCGACGAGGACGGCACGCTGAATCAGGACCTGCCCGACCGCTTCAACGACCTGCGGCTCGTCTTCTGGCTGGAAGACGACGGTACCTTCCGGCGCCGGGCATGGCAGGCGACGACCGAGCCCGGCCGCTACTGGACCGAAAACCCGATGGACCCGCGTGGCGCGGCGCGCATCGCCTTTGGTCAGTACGGCGCGTGGCGCGTCGGCATGCACCGCGACGACCACGAAGGGCTGGTGCAGGTCAGGAACCTGAAGATTCACCGCGATCTCAACAAGGATTTCAGGCGCACCGACGACAGGACATTCAGCGGTCTTTACGGCATCAACCAGCACTGGGGATACGATCGCCCCGAAAGCAGCATAAACCGCGCCAGCGCCGGATGTCTGGTCGGCCGCACGAAAGACGGGCACCGCGAGTTCATGGCCGAGATCAAGCAGGACCCGCGGTATCTGAGCAACGACAGCTACACTTTCCTGACCACCATCCTGCCGGGGAACAAGGTACTTCAGTGAGCCGCGGGGGCGGGTCGGCCGGTGCGGTCCGTCAATGGAAACCGCGGCGCCCGGCCGCGCAGACACCGGCGTGATATGTCAGCCATATGTGTGTGTTCACAGATCCACCACCATATATTGACACTGCCGTCAATCTCCCGAATATCTGTTCCCTGCGCATGTGAATTTCCGGTTCACGCAGGTGTGCGGGTGGCAAAGGTTGCCCGGGATTGCTGCCTTTTGTTCAATTACCTGAACGCAGGGTACAGGGACGCAAGACAGAACTGATGGGGGAGGATGCGATGAAGCTTGAGGATGGCTCCGAGCCCGACAGGAAAACAGACAAGGCCGAGGATGCAAGACGCAGCCAGTACGGCGCGCTGTGCTACCGGATGATGCACGGCGAACCGCAGGTGCTGCTGATCACCTCGCGCACGCGGCGGCGCTGGATCATCCCCAAGGGTTGGCCGATGAAGGATATCTCCTCCGCCGAAACCGCCCGGACCGAAGCCTGGGAAGAGGGCGGCGTGCGCGGCAAGGTGATCGACAGGTGCATCGGCTTTTTCAGCTACGTCAAGCAGGGCGATGGCGACGGACCCGACCAGCCATGCATGGTTTCGGTTTTTCCGCTGAAGGTGAAATCGCTCGCTGGCAGGTATCCCGAACACAAGCAGCGCAAGCGCAAGTGGTTCTCGCCCAAACAGGCGTCGAAAAAGGTCGCGGAACCCGAACTGCGGACGCTCCTGCGCGAGGTCGACCTGCGCAAGCTCGGCTGAGCGCGGCGCCATCGCAACGGCCGGGCCGGCAAGCCGCACCGGGCACTTTGAATCGCCGGTGCCAGCGATTACATGTTGTCGGAATGATCAAGTACAGCCTCATATGCGCCAACGAGCACCGTTTCGACAGCTGGTTCGCCTCGGCCGGCGCCTTCGAGACGCTCAGGGCCGGCGGCATGGTGGCCTGTGCCGTCTGCGGCTCGGCCGATGTCAGGAAGGCTGTGATGGCGCCCAGCGTGCAATCGGGCGACACGCCGGCGCCATCGGCCCCGGGACGGCCGCTGTCGGCGCCGGCCTCGCCCGCCGAACAGGCACTGGCCGAACTGCGCCGCAGGATCGAGACCCACAGCGATTATGTGGGGAACAACTTCGCCCGCGAGGCGCGGGCCATCCACGACGGCGAGGCGCCCGAACGCTCGATCCATGGCGAAGCCAACATGCAGGAGGCCCGGAGCCTGATCGAGGATGGCATTCCGGTGCTGCCGCTGCCCTTCAACCCGCGCCGCAAGTCGAGCTGACTTTCGTGCAGTTCCGGCTCATCTCGGCCGCGACCGTAGCGCCCCGAGGCGTGCTTCGCGCAGCGAGATATAGACAACCGCCCCCGCGATCAGGACGCCACCCAGAATGACCCAGTTGTCGATCGGCTCGCCGAACAGCCACAGCCCCATCAGGCTCGCCCAGAGCAATTGCAGGAAAGTGACCGGCTTGGTCACGGCCATGGGCGCGGCGCGAAAGGCCAGTGTCATCGCGTAATGGCCGGCTGTGGCGAACCCCGCCACCACCATGAGCCAGCCCAGATCGGCCCACCCGGGCATCACCCAGACGGCTGCGGCGAAGGGGGCGAGCACGATGGTCACGCAGAGCGACATCATGCCGACCACCACCTGCGGGCTGGCCTCGCCCGTCATCCGCTTGGCGATCAGGTACGAGCCGGCAAACAGCAGCGCTGTCGCAATCATGGCCAGATGGCCGGCATCGAGCGCGCGCACCCCGGGCCGCAGGATCACCAGCGCGCCGAGGAACGCCACCCCGATCGCCGCCAGCCGCCGGGCCGCCAGCGGCTCGCCCAGAAACAGCGCCGCACCGAGCGTGATGTAGATCGGCGACAGATAGTTCATCGCCGTGACCTCGGCGATGGTGATCCGCGTCATCGCGTAGAACCAGAAGATTACCCCGGCCCCCTGCACCACCCCGCGCAGCCCGAACAGCGCAAGCGCCCGCCGCGACAGCCGCGCATGGCGGAAGGCGGGGATCATCGGGATCAGAAAGACCAGCCCCAGCAGATAGCGCAGGAACGCCGCCTCGGCCGCCGGCACCCGCCCGCCCAGGTGTTTGACCGTCGCCTGCACCCCGACAAAGCACAGGCCGGTCAGCACCATCCACAGCACGCCGGCAAGCGGGCGCTCCTCGGGTTGCGCGGGCAGGTTTGCCCGGTCGGAAAGGTGCGGAACAGGGGGCATGGGGGCGACAGAACGCCATCCGCCGCGCGGTTGCAATGGCGCATCGGGGCTCAGCCCGAGATCAACCCCGCGGCGATGCTCCACATCACGCAGGCAATGATCAGGTCGAGCACCCGCCAGGCGCCGGGCCGGGCAAAGAGCGGCGTCAGCCAGCGGGCGCCAAAGCCGAGGGCGAAGAAAAAGCTGAACGAGGCCGTGATCGCCCCTGCGGCGAAGCCTGGGCGCGCATCGGGAAAGCCGGCCGAGATCGAGCCGATCAGCGCAACCGTATCGAGGTAGACATGCGGGTTGAGCCAGGTCAGCGCCAGACAGGTCGCAAGCACCGCGCCGAGGCTGCGTGCCTCGTCACGCGCCGCGCCGAGCGTACCGCCGCCGCGCCAGGCGCTGCGCAGGGCAAGTGCGCCGTAGACGAGCAGGAATGCCGCTCCGCCCCAGCGCATCAGCGGCACCAGCGCCGGCATAACCCCGGACAGCGCGGCAAAGGCAAAGACCCCCGCCAGTATCAGTAGCGCGTCCGATACCGAACAGGCCAGAACCACCGGCACCACGTGTTCGCGCCTGAGACCCTGCCGCAGGACAAAGGCGTTCTGCGCCCCGATCGCCAGGATCAGCGAAAACCCCAGCAGATAACCCTGTACCATCGCATCGACCATCCGCCCGCCTCCGCCTTCGTCCCGGCCTTTTCATCAGCCTTGCCGATAACGCAGCGGATGAGGTAAAACCAATTCATGTTTCTTCATCCGATTTAGGTATGCTTAATCTTGATACGGCACAGTTAGCCGCCCTTGGTGAGGTCATCCGTACCGGCAGTTTCGAACGCGCCGCAGCGGCGCTCGGCATTACACCGTCCGCCGTATCGCAACGCATCCGCCAGTTGGAAGAGCGCCTGGGAACGGTGGTGATCCGTCGCGGCGCGCCCTGCACCGGAACCGACACCGGCATGCGCCTGTTCCGGCACGCAGAAACCGTGGCGATGATGGAACATTCGCTGATGGCCGACCTTGGCGCCACCAGAGGCGAGCGCCTGTCGCTGCGCATCGCGACCAATGCGGACAGCCTCGCCACCTGGTTTCTGCCGGCGCTTTCTGCGGCGCAAGCGGACGATCCGGGCGTCGGCTTCGATCTGATCCTCGACGATCAGGATCATTCCGCCGACTGGCTGCGCCGGGGCGAGGTGACGGCCGCCGTCACCGCCCATGCCGAACCGGTGCAGGGATGCGACAGCACGGCGCTCGGCGCGCTGCGCTACATCGCCACCGCAAGCCCGGCCTTCGCGGAGCGGCATTTTCCCCAGGGCGTCACGGCGGATGCGCTCCGCACCGCGCCGGCGTTGATCTTCAACCGCAAGGATGCCCTGCAAGAGCGCTGGATCGCTGAGAAAACCGGCCTGCCGCTGGTGGTGCCTACCCATTTCCTGCCGGCCTCGCAGGCCTTTGTCGATGCGGCGCTTCTGGGGCTTGGCTGGGGGATGAACCCCGAGGTGCTGGTGCGGGCGCATCTTGCCACGGGCCGGCTTGTCGCGCTCGATCCGGCGCTGCCGCTGGATACGCCGCTCTACTGGCAGTCGAGCCGCGCCACGCGCGCCGCGCTGACCCCGCTGACGCGCGCCGTCCGGGAGGCCGCGCGGCACTACCTGCTGCAACCCGGGACGAAAGAGGGCGCCGGGGCGGACGCGCCGTAACCGGCGCGCGCCCGGGGCCGGGTCAGAGCTGGGCCGCTATCTCGTCCGACACCTCGAGGTTCGCCGTCACGCGCTGGATGTCATCGTCGTCCTCCAGCACCTCGATCAGCCGCATCAGCTTCTGCGCCCCCTCCAGATCGAGCTCGGTGGTGGTCGTCGGCCTCCAGACCAGCTTGGTCGTTTCCGATTCGCCCAGAACCTCCTCGAGCGCGGTCGAAACCTCGTTCAGGTCGGTGTCGGCGGTGTAGATGATGTGTTCGTCCTCGTTGGAGTCCACATCCTCGGCACCGGCCTCGATCGCCGCCTCCATGACGGTATCGTCATCGCCCGCCGAGACGGGATAGGTGATCTCGCCCTTGCGTTCGAACATGAAACCGACCGAGCCGGTCTCGCCCAGATTGCCGCCGTGCTTGGAAAAGGTCGAGCGCACGGTCGAGGCGGTGCGGTTGCGGTTGTCGGTCATCGCCTCGACGATCACCGCCACCCCGCCGGGACCATAGCCCTCGTAGCGGATTTCCTCGTAATCCTCGGCCTCGCCGCCGGTCGCCTTCTTGATCGCGCGGTCGATGTTGTCCTTGGGCATCGATTGTGACCTGGCTTCCTTTACCGCCAGGCGCAGGCGGGGGTTTTTCTCGGGATCGGGGTCGCCCATCCTGGCGGCGACGGTGATCTCCTTGGACAGCTTGGAAAACAGTTTCGAGCGGGCGGCGTCCTGCCGCCCCTTGCGGTGCTGGATGTTCGCCCATTTTGAATGGCCGGCCATGGGTCTTCTCCGTTGGTGTCATCTTTCCATGAATGCTGGCGCGTTCCTATCGCAAAGCGGCGCGCCTCGGCAATCCCGCAGAACGGGGTCGCCGCATCCTGCTAGCCCGGGGTCCCCGCCGGGTTTTCCAGCGCCAGATTGAGAAACTTGTTTTCGCCGGTGATCGGTCGCGCCCAGAGCGCGGCGAAGGTCCGGCGCAGGTCGGCGCCCTCGTGCAGGATCGCGTTCACCGCACGGCAGACGGGCATGTCCAGCCCGATGCGGTCGGCGAGATCGACAACCGAAATGGCGTTGACCTCGCCCTCGACAACAACCGGGGTGCCATCGAAGACGTTCTCGCGCGCAATGCCCGAGCCGAGCTGAACCCCGAAATGCATGTTGCGCGAGGTGGTCGACGAGCAGGTCAGCGTCAGATCGCCGATGCCGGAAAGGCCCGCGATGGTCTCGCGCCGGCCGCCCCGCGCCTCGGCCAGGGCCTTCATCTCATCGATGCCCCAGGTGATCAGCGCGGCACGGGTATTTTCGGCATATCCCGCCCCCGTCATCATCCCGCAGGCGATGGCGACCACGTTCTTGACCGCGCCCGCAACCTCGACCCCAACCAGGTCGTCCGACACGTAGGGGCGGAAATTCTCGGACCCGAGCGACAGCGCCAGCCGCGAGGCCGGCGCGGCGCGCGGATCGCGCCGGTCGGCCTGCGCGAAGGGAAAGGCGAGCGTGACGGCGGTGGGATAGTTCAGCGCCGTCTCGCGCGCAAAGGTCGGCCCCGACAGCGCGCCGATCGGATGGCCGGGCAGTTCCTCGCTCGCGACCTCGCTCAGCAGCTTGCCCGATCCGGTCTCGATCCCCTTGGCGCACAGCACCAGCGGCACCCTCGGGGCGACATGCGGTGCCATCTGGCGGCAAATCTCGCGCAGGGTGACCGAAGGCGTGACGATCAGCACGCACTCCGCCCCCGACAGCGCGGTTTCGATATCGGCGGTCGCCGTCACGCCCCGGGGCAGGTCGATCCCCGGCAGGTAGCGCAGGTTCTGACCGGTGTTCCCGATCGTTGCGATATCCTGCGCATTGCGGCCCCACAACCGCACCGCGCGCCCGGCCTTGCTGGCGATCAGCGCCAGGGCCGTACCCCAGGCACCGGCCCCGATGACGGCGACGGTCGAATAAGGGCCGTGCTGCCCTGTTTCTGCGGGGGATCGGCTGAGGTTGGAGGTCATCCGGGCAATCCTGCCTTTGTGGCTCTGGTCGGTGCTTCGAGCGATATCTAATCGGTGACAGCCACGAACCCAAGCCCCGCGAACGGCCGGGCAACCCGCCCGCCGCCATTCCGGCTGTCCGCCGCCGCCCGGGATGATATGGTGCCCCTGTTTGATGTCAGGGGCAGGTCGGAGCGCAAGCGGATGTTCGAGCGGACGAAAGAGGCGATCTCGTTCGCCGGCGCGATCCTCAACGGGATCGCGACACGGCATATCGGGCTGATCGCCGCCGGCATCGCCTTCTACAGCCTGCTGGCGATCTTTCCCGGCATCACGGCACTGGTGACGCTCTGGGGCTATTTCGCCGATCCCGAAATCGTCGAGCAGCAGCTTGCCGGTTACGAGCCGCTGCTGCCCGCCGCCGTCTTCAACATCATCGCGGGCCAGGTTCACGCCATCGCCGACGGGCCGAAAGAGGTATTGGGCTGGGCATCACTGCTGACCACGGGGGTGGCGATATGGCTTACCCGGATCGGCGTTTCGGCGATGATCGGCGGTCTGAACGCAGTTTACGAGGTTCCGCCGCGCGGTGGCCTGCGAAGCCAGGCGGTGGCGCTTTTCCTGACGCTGCTGCTGATCCTCGTGGCGCTGGTCTCCATGGCGGTGGTGGTGGTCGTTCCGGTCATCCTGTCCCACCTGCCGCTTGGCGCCTTTTCCGATCTGGCGCTTCGCGTGCTGCTGTTTGTCATCGGCACCGGCGTCGTCCTGCTCGGGGTCGGCATTCTCTACCGGCTGGGGCCGAATCTGCCGGGCCGGAAGAGGCCGCTGTTCACCACCGGCGCGATCCTTGCCGTGGTTCTGTGGATGATCGTCTCGCGCGGCTTCGCACTCTACCTCACCAACTTCGGCCGCTATAACGAGATCTACGGCTCGCTCGGCGCGGTGGTCGCATTGCTGATGTGGTTCTACCTCAGTGCCTATGTGGTGCTGCTCGGGGCGCTGGTCGATGCCGAACTGGCCAAGCGGCGCGCGGCGCGCAAACTGGCCATGGAGGCCGAAGCGCATTCGCGCATTGCCGACGAGGACGACGACATTGCCCCGCCGGCAGAGCGGCCGGCAGCGCCGGTTCCGGCGAGTGGCGTAACGACCGGCGGCGGCGCGTTCGACGACCCGCCCGGCATCCCGTCGCCGGGGTGACGAGGCGGGGTGACGGGGCGGAGTGACGGGGCGGGGTGACGGCACCGGTCCGCCGCACTTGCCGCGCCCGGTCGGGGCGCGTATTGCGCGGGCAGTCTTTCCGCCTGAGGGCTGCCGCTTGCTTTTCTACCGCCTGCTCCTGACGCTGCTTGCGCCCGCCTTCGCCCTCTGGTTCGGGCTTCGGTTGCTGCGCGGGCAGGAGCGGCCTGCCGACCTGCGCGAACGGCTTGGATGTGGCACAGGCGCCGAAACCGGTAACGGCACGGCGATCTGGCTGCACGGGGCATCGAACGGCGAGTTGATCTCGGCCCGCAATCTGATCGAATCGCTGCTCGAACGCGGGCCGTCACTCCGCATCGTCGTCACCTCGAACAGCCTGTCCGGGCGCGATATGGTGCGGTCCTGGGCACTGCCGCGCGTCACCGCCCGGCTGGCGCCGCTCGATTATCGCCGCGCACTGACGCGCTTCGTCGAAACCTGCCGCCCGGCGGCCTTCCTGCTGATCGAAGGCGATCTGTGGCCGAACCGGCTGGTGCTGACCGCGCGCCGGGGGATTCCGGTCGTCATGGTCTCGGCCCGGATCTCGGAAAGAAGCGCGCGGAAATGGCGGCGCCTGCCCGGGCTGGCGCGGCAGATGCTGCAAGCGGTCGAACTGGCCCTGCCGCAGGATTTTGCCTCTGGCCAGCGACTGCTGGCGCTTGGTCTTCCCGCAGCCGCGCTGCATGCGCCGGTGACGCTGAAATCGGAGGTCAGCCTGCCTCCCGCCGATCCAGCACAGTTAGCGGCGCTGTCCGGCGTCTTCGAGCCGGGCCGGACCTTTCTCGCCGCATCGACCCATGCCGGCGAGGAGGAGATCGTCATCGCCGCCTTCGTGCAGGCGCGCCGGCACCGCCCCGGCCTGCGCATGATACTGGCACCGCGCCACCCGGCGCGCGGCCCCGGGATCGCGGCATTGCTGGACGAGACCGGGCTCGGATACCGCGTCCGCTCGGCAGGGCAGGATCCGGACCCCGGGGCCCCGGTCTACCTTGCCGACACGCTGGGAGAGATGGCGCTGTGGTACACGTTGTCCGATACCTGCCTGGTCGGCGGCTCTCTGGTGCCAAAGGGCGGCCATACCCCCTACGAGCCGGCCCGTTTCGATTGCGTGTTGCTGCATGGCCCGCATGTTTCGAACTTTGCCGAACAAGAAGCCGCGCTGGACCGTGCCGGGGGCGCGATAGGCGTGACGGGGACCGGCTATCTTGCCGCGGCGCTGAGACCGCGCGACGAGGCCACGCAACGCACCATGACCGAAGCGGCGCGCGCCGCGCTGGCGCTCGACCGGCCCGACAATTCGGTGAACGATGTGCTCGTGGCACTCGGGAAGCTCGACGGGCTGGCCGTTCTTCTCGAACGGTGAAACGAAAACCCGCGCCCGGCGTGCAGCCGGGCGCGGGCCGGTCTTCACCTGCCGGTCGTTCGGCTCATTGGCTTCCGTTCAGCTTGTCCACGACTTCGCGGTATTCGTCGAGATATCCCGCCGGCAGGTTGTGCGCGATGCCCTGATGGCAATCGATGCAGGTCTTGCCCTCGTCGATGGCCTCCTGATGCTCGGCTGCGGCCCGGCTCTCCTGAATGGTGAAATCCATGTAGTCGAAGGCATGGCAGTTGCGGCATTCGCGGCTGTCGGATTTCTTCATTTTCTTCCACACCAGCCCGGCCATGTGCAGCCTGCGCTCCTCGTATTTCTCGGGCGTGTCGATGGTGCCGATGATCTCGTGGAACAGATCCTTGCTGGCCAGAATCTTGGCACGGATCTTGAAATGCCATTCCTTTGGCACGTGGCAGTCCGGGCAGGTCGCGCGCACCCCGGAGTGGTTGTTGTAGTGAACCGTCTCCTGATACTCGTCGTAATTCACCTCCATGGTGTGGCACGAGATGCAGAATTTCTCGGTGTTGGTCAGTTCCAGCGCCCAGTGGAAACCGCCCCAGAACAGAATCCCGCCGAGGAAACCCACGATCAGCAGAACGCCGAGGCTGATGGCCCCCGCCGGGGACCAGAACCACGACCAGACGCGCCGCAGAAAGCCGGATTTCTTTTGTTTGATTGTGTCGGCCATGACCGTTCCTCCTTCTTCCCGACAGGCTCAGCGGGAGGCCGAGGACTCGAACGTGTTCTGGACCAGCGCCGGAGCGTTGGCCTGCGGCACGTGGCATTGCGTGCAGAACCAGCGGGTGCCGGCCACGTGGTCCATCTCGCGCCCGTCACGGTCGAGATAATGGGTCATCGACAGGGTGGGCGCCCCCCGGTCGCCGGCATTGGTCCAGTCGTGACAGCCCAGACACTGGTTGGCGCGCAGGTCGATCTGGTACTGGTCGCTCGAATGGGGGATCAGCGGCGGCTGCTGGCGATAGTCGCGATTGAAGCGCCGGGTCTCCTGCTGGAAAACCTGCTCGACGGGAACGTTTTCCTCGACCCCGGCGCCGCGCAGGCTGGCAAGCCCGCCGGCGGACTGGGCAAGGGCCGCTCCTGCCGGAATGATGGCGATCGCGAGGGCGCATAGGCCGGCAAGAAACGGCTTTCTCATATTTGGCTCTCCATGGCTCATGTTCATGCCGCAGTCCGTGCTTGCGGTCCGGATACCCCGCCGGCTGGCGGCGAGGCGGTGACGTGGTGATCGAAACGATCGGTGAAGGAAAAGACGTCGACGGCGCAAACGTCGATGCAACGTCCGCAATTGGTACAATCGGGCGACAGGATCAGCGGCGTGCTGCCCGCCTTGCCCTTCAGCGCGGGCGAGATGACCTGATTTTCCGGGCAGACCGCATAGCAATCCATGCAGTCGTCGCAGGCGGCGCGGTTGGCCGCAGTGACACGCAGCAGGCTCTTCGTCCCGACCAGGCTGTAGAAGGCGCCGACCGGGCAGACATGGCCGCACCAGCCCTGGCGGGCAACGAGGAAATCGAACAGGAAGATGCCGGCGACCAGCGCCCAGACGAATCCCATGCCGAAGACCAGCCCGCGGTGCAGCATGGTTACCGGATTGACCAGTTCCCACGCGATGGTGCCGGTCAGGGCCGAAACGGCGATGACCATGCCCAGAACCCAGAAACGGGTCGCGCGCTTTGGCTGCCAGCCCTTCCTGATGTCGAGCCGCGCATGCAGCCAGTGGGCCGCATCGGTCACCGGGTTGACCGGACAGACCCACGAGCAATAGACCCGCCCGCCGATCAGCGCATAGACCGCCAGAACGATCAACCCGCCGACCAGCGCGGATGTCTCGGGCCAGTGCCTGGCGGCCATCATCTGGAGCAGGATCAGCGGATCGTTCAGCGGCAGGGTATCGAAGGTCATCGAGCCGGCAAGGTTGCCCTTGACCCACCAGATGCCGAACCATGGCCCCATCAGGAAAATGAACAGGAAAAACGCCTGCGAGAGCCGGCGCAGGATCAGATATCTGTGCGCGCCGAACCAGCCCTTGGCCCGCAGCGCCTCCTGACCGGTGGGAAGAGGTGTCCTGCCACTCATTGTCCCGGCCCTCCGGGCAGGGTGAAGGTCGGCTCGAAACCGCCCGGCGCCGCCAGATTGTCGGTTCCCGGGCCGGGCAGACGGTCGGGCAGGTCGATGATCCCCTCGACCACCGGGCCGCCCATTGCCTCCTTTTCCTCCCAGCCGAGCCGGTAGTGTTCGGCCGGCGTGCCCCGTGCCAGCCGGACCGGCAGGACCTTGATCGCCGCCTCGGGCAGCACGCAGGATTTCTCGCACACGCCGCAGCCGGTGCAATGACCGGCATGGACCGTGGGAGCGAAGACCGCGTGATGCCCCGAGCGTTCGTTGTGCGAACGCTCCAGCGTGATCGCCTCGTCGATCACCGGGCAGACCCGGTAGCAGACATCGCAGCGCAGCCCGAGGAAGTTGAGACAATTCTCCTGATCGACCAGAACGGCGGTGCCCATGCGGGCGTCGTCGATATTGCTCAGCCCCCTATCGAGCGCGCCCGTCGGACAGGCGAGCACACAGGGGATATCGTCGCACATCTCGCAGGGGATATCGCGGGCGATGAAATAGGGCGTGCCCGTTGCCGGCCCATCCTCGCCAAGCTCGGCGAGGATCAGCGTGTCATAGGGGCAGTCGCGCACGCAAAGCCCGCAGCGGATACAGGCCGAAAGGAATGCGTCCTCGCCGATCGCCCCGGGCGGCCGCAGCGCCTCGGCCGGCAGCGCCCGCGCGTCGCGCGCGAGCCAGGCCAGAAGCGTGCCGGCCACCGCGCAGCCGCCCGCCATGCGGGCAGCATCCGTCAGGAAGCGACGGCGGTCGACATTCCCGGATATGGCGGTGGCGGGCATTTGCCGGATCTCCCCGGTTCAGCTCAGGCGCGCTCGACCTTGCAGGCGCATTTCTTGAAGTCCGTCTCCTTCGACAGCGGGCAGGTCGCATCGAGCGTCAGCTTGTTGGTCAGTTGCGATTCGTCGAACCACGGCATGAAAACCAGCCCGCGCGGCGGTTTGTTGCGGCCGCGCGTCTCGACCCGGCTCAGCACCTCGCCGCGACGGGTCGTTATCGTGATTTCCTGCCCGCGCCGCAGGTCGCGCGCCTGGGCATCCTCGGGGTGCATGTAGACGACCGCCGACGGAAAGGCCCGGTGCAGTTCCGGCACCCGCCGCGTCATCGAGCCGGAATGCCAGTGTTCCAGCACCCGGCCGGTGCAAAGCCACAGGTCGAATTCCTCGTCCGGTATTTCGGCCGCAGGTTCGAAGGGGGCAAAGATGATCTTCGCCTTGCCGTCCTTGTGACCGTAGAACTTTACCCCCTCGCCTTCCTTTACGTAGGGGTCGTAGCCCTCGCGGAAGCGATAGAGCGTTTCCTTGCCGTCCACGACCGGCCAGCGCAACCCGCGCGCCTGATGATAGGTATCGAAGGGCGCCAGATCATGCGCGTGGCCACGCCCGAAGCTGGCGTATTCCTCGAACAGTCCCTTCTGGACGTAATAGCCGAAATGCTGTGATTCCTGGTTGTCGAAGCCCTCGTAGGTCTCGGACAGCGGGAACCTGTTGACCACTCCGTTCTCGTAGAGCACCTCGTAGAGGGTCTTGCCGGCAAGCTCGGGCTTTTTGGCAACCAGTTCCTCGCCCCACGCCTCCTCGACGGTGAAGCGCTTGGAAAACTCCATCACCTGCCAGACATCCGAACGCGCCTCGCCCGGGGCCGGCACCTGCTGGCGCCAGAACTGGGTGCGCCGCTCGGCGTTGCCATAGGCGCCTTCCTTCTCG
>NZ_JBKEAE010000090.1:0-20310 GCF_047971885.1 Tropicimonas sp.
AGGAAATTGGCGGCGCGGATTGCCTCCATTTCGCCGGCACGGACCGGGTTCATGATTGCCGAGGTCATGCCGGCGCCGATCGCCATCGGCAGGAAGGCGGCGTTGATGCCGTGCCGGTTGGGCAGCCCGAACGAGATGTTCGACGCGCCGCAGGTGGTATTGACCCCCAGTTCGTCGCGCAGCCGGCGGACCAGCGCAAAGACCTGCTGGCCGGCGGTTGCCATCGCCCCCACCGGCATGACCAGCGGATCGACCACGATATCGTGCGCCGGGATGCCGAAATCGGCGGCGCGTTCGACGATCCGCTTTGCCACGGCAAAGCGCACGTCGGGGTCTTCGGAAATCCCGGTGTCGTCGTTCGAAATGGCGACGACCGGCACGTTGTACTTCCTGACCAGCGGCAGGACACGTTCCAGTCGCTCCTCCTCGCCGGTGACGGAGTTGAGCAGCGGCCGCCCCTCGACCGTTTCGAGCCCCGCCTCGAGCGCGCCGGGAACCGATGAATCGATGCACAGCGGCGTGTCGGTCAGCGCCATCACCGTTTGCAACACCCTGCGCATCAGCGGCGGCTCGGTTTCGTTCGGGTTGGGGTTGGAATTGTAGACGACGCCCGCGTTCACATCGAGCACCATCGCCCCGCAGGCGACCTGCTCCAGCACGTCCCTTTCGACGGTCGAGAAATCGCCCGCCTCCAGTTCTGCGGCCCGCTTCTTGCGCCCGGGGGGGTTGATGCGCTCCCCGATGACGCAGAAGGGTTCGTCGACGCCGATGGTGACGGTCTTGGTCTTGCTTTCGATAATAGTACGGGTCATGCGGCCTTCCCCTTCAGGCGTTCCAGGAACGGTGTCAGTGCTGGGTCGTTGTAATCGGCGATCGTCGCGGTCGCGCCCGCCGCGCGCAGGGTCGCGTCGTCGAGCATCGAGCGCACCGCGAGGGTGGTCAGCCCGGCGCCGACGGCGGCGCCGACACCCGGCGGGCTGTCCTCGAAGGCAAGCGAACTCGCGGCATCGGCGCCAAGCCGGCGCAGCCCCTCGACATAGGGGTCGGGGTGGGGCTTGGCGCGGGGGCATTCGCTGCCGATGATCAGCGCGTCGATCCGGTCGGCAATGCCGAGCGCGCGCACGACCGCCTCGCCGTTGTCGCGCGGCGCATTGGTGACGACGGCGGTTTTCCACCCCATCCGGCCGGCAAGATCGAACAGCGCGCCGGCACCTGCGATCATCGGATGGGTCGTGCCGATGCGGCGGCGGTATTCGTCTTCCTTGCGGATGCCCAGGGCCACGGCATCCTCGCCCGGGCAGAGGGATTCGAAGATGTCCTTGTTGAGCCGGCCATGGATGTTCTGGCGATAGAAATCGAAATCGACGACCCGCCCGCGCGCGGCGAACATGTCGGAAAAGACGGCGGCATGAAGCGGGTCGGAATCGATCAGCGTTCCGTCGAGGTCGAACAGCAGTGCGGTTGTCATGCGTCTCTCAGCAGGTAGCCACGGCGGCGCGGTTTCCCGGCGCGCCATGTTCGGCCGCCCATTCGGCCGCGGCCTTGATACCGCCAAGCGGGAAGAAGTGCACCTGCTCAATGTTGAAATCCGGATTTGCCGCCTTGTGCAGGGCCAGGTCGCTCAGCACCTCGGTCGGCTCGAACGGCTTGACCAGCTTGGTCACGTCTTTGGCGCGCCGCTGAAGTACGCGCAGGCTGGGGCCGACGCCACAGGCAACCGCATACTTGATCATCGTCTGCAATTTGGCGGGGCCGGCCACACCGATATGGACCGGCAGGTCGATACCGGCGGCTTTCAGGCCGTCCGCCCAGTGGATGATCGGCGCGGCCTCGAAGGCAAACTGGGTGACGATGGCCATCTGCGCATCGGTGCGGCTGGAAAAATCCTGCTTCCAGCGCAGTGCCTCGGTGACGTTCTTCATCCCGCCGCCGGGGTCGATATCGCGGTTGCCCTCAGGGTGGCCGGCAACATGAAGGCGGGTGAAACCCGCCTTGTCGAACAGGCCGCTTTCGAGCAGTTGCATTGAGGAATGGAAATCGCCGCGCGGTGTGTCGATGCCGCCGGCAAGCAGCAGCGCCTGGCTGACCCCGGCTTCGCCCTGATAGCGGGCGATCCAGTCCTCCAGCACGGCGCGGTCGCGGATGATCCGTGCCGGAAAATGCGGCATCACCTGCACGCCTTCGCCCGAAAGCCGCCGGGCGGTCGCCACCATGTCGTCGATCGTCGTACCGTCGATATGGGCAATGTAGACGCGGGTACCTTTGGGAAGAAGCGCGCCGAGGTTTTCGATTTTTGCGGCGGTGCGCGGCATCACCTCGATCGAGAACCCGTGCAGAAAACCCGCAAGCGCGGCGGTGCTGTCGGGGGTGGTGGCCCGTTTGCGGAACGGTAGCAATGCCATCGCGGCCTCCTTGATCCGGGACAGGGTCAATCCCATCCGCCGTTGTCGATCAGCGCCCTCAGGCGGGCGGCGTCGTATTCCTCGTCGATCCGCGCCGCTTCCAGCGCGGCGATATCCTCGGGGTCGCCATCCAGCGGATAGGCGGCGGCCTTGCGCCATTCGGCAAGGTAGGCATCCGTCTCCTTCGCGCCGATGGCCATTGCGCAACGGTCGATCGCCTGCTCGAACCGTTCGGGCAGCGGGCGCTTGGCGCCGCGCCGTCCCTTGCCGACGATGACCTGCGCCGGAATGTCGCGCCAATAGACGATGGTGACTTCGGGCATCCGCGTTCCTGACCCTGTTTTCTCACCTCTACGCCGCGCGGACCGCCGGCAGGGGCCGATTTTCGACATCTTCGGCAACGTCAGCGACTTCGGCCTGCCAGATGCCGGGCGCGCCGGTCGGGAGGGGCAGAATTTCCATGCCGGTCAAACGACTTTGCCGATTGCGCCTCTTGCGGGAACGACATGTCGGGGCTACGTTTGGAACAACTCTTATGGAGGGCGTGACATGACGCCCAGGCGTCCCAAAGGTGCGGGCGCGTTCCCGAAGCCGGTTGTAACCACCGCGCCAACATCGATAGATCCGGTCGCGCCCTATGCGGCGCTCGATCTGGGTACGAACGCATGCCGTATGCTGATCGCTCAGCCCAAGGGCAGCCAGTTCCATGTGGTCGACAGCTTTTCCAAATCGGTTCAGCTTGGCGCCGGGCTCGAAGCGTCGGGGCGGCTGTCGCGCTCATCGATGGCGCGCACGGTGCAGGCGCTGAAGATCTGCAAGGCGAAATTCCAGAAACACAAGGTGCAGCGAATGCGGCTGGTGGCGACCGAGGCCTGCCGCCGTGCCGGGAACACCCGCGATTTCATGCGCCTCGTGCGCCGGGAAACCGGGCTCGTGCTCGAGATCATCAAACCCGAGGAAGAGGCACGCCTTGCCGTCGTCTCCTGCGCGCCGCTGGTTTCGGTCCGGACCGAACAGCTTCTGGTGGTCGATATCGGCGGCGGCTCGACCGAACTGGTCTGGATCGACCTGACCCGCGTTCCGGGCCCGGAACGGGCGCGTTCGATCATGCGGCTGCACAAGGGGTTCGACAGCGCCGATCATCCGTTTCCCCGCGCCAAGGTGGTGGACTGGATATCCGTGCCGCTCGGTGTGGCGACGCTGAAGGACCAGTTCCGCGATGTCGAGGACGACGCCGGGCGCTTCGCGCTGATGAGCTGGTATTTCGAGGAACAACTGGCCGATTTCCTGCCCTATGCCCGGCAACAGGCGCGCGAGGGGTTCCAGATCATCGGTACCTCGGGCACGGTGACGACGGTCGCCGCCAGCCATCTGGGCCTGCGCCGCTACGACCGGACCAAGGTCGACGGGTTGCGCATGACCTCCAATCAGATCGACGCGGTGATCCACGATTACCTGAAGCTGGGCGAGGCCGGCCGCCGCGCCGACCCGCGCATCGGCAAGGACCGGCAGGAGCTCATAATGTCGGGGTCGGCTATCCTCCAGGCGCTGATGCGCATCTGGCCGACCGACCGGCTTTCGGTTGCCGACCGCGGCCTGCGCGAGGGGCTGCTCTATGCGCAGATGTCCTCGGACGGGGTTCTGGAAGACGGCCCATTCTGAGGCGCGGGCTTCCGTTCGCCGCCCCCCTGACATAGAGGACACCGCAGTTTGGCGGCGGCACGACGGGATTCGACCATGGCGAAGAAGACGAGCGGACGCGGACAGCGCGACCTGAAGGTCAAGGTAAAGACCGCGCGTGGCCGCAAGCTCAGTTCGACGCGCTGGCTGGAGCGGCAGTTGAACGATCCCTATGTGGCGCGCGCGAAGCGCGAGGGGTATCGCGGGCGTGCGGCTTACAAGATACTGGAACTCAACGATAAATTCCGCTTCCTTGTGCCGGGCGCGCGGGTGGTCGATCTCGGCTGCGCGCCGGGGGGATGGTGCCAGGTTTCGGTGGCGCGGGTCAATGCGCTCGGTGACCGGCCAGGCAAGGCGGTTGGCCGCGTGATCGGTGTCGACCTCAGAGAGGTGGAGCCGATCGCCGGGGCAGAAACCCACGTGCTCGATTTCCTGGCCGATGATGCCGACGAAACGGTGAAGGAGTGGCTGGGCGGTGCGGCCGACGTGGTGATGTCGGACATGGCGGCGGCATCCTCGGGGCACAAGCAGACCGATCATCTGCGCATCATCGCCCTGTGCGAGGCTGCGGCGCATTTCGCCTTCGAGGTCCTCGCGCCGGGCGGAACCTTCGTGGCCAAGGTGCTCGCCGGCGGGGCCGAGGGCGAATTGCAGAAGCTGCTCAAGCAGCGTTTCGCCCGGGTCGCCAATGTCAAGCCACCGGCAAGTCGCGCCGATTCGTCCGAAAAGTTCGTCGTGGCGACGGAATTCCGTACTGGCGGCGAAAAAGACGAGCAATTATCGTAGGCTGAGGTCCGGGCCCGCGCGGAGCGACAACTGCCGCGAAGCTCTTGCCCCGAATCCGACCGGCGGTTTCGTGCCGGGAGGGTGCAGATTGTATATGCTCGATCCGGAAATTTTTCGATCCGATGAAATTTGACACATCCAAGGGACATTGCCCCAGAATGAACGCGAATATGCCGGTTTCGCGGCGTTGTTTCCTGTCTGTCTGGCTCCGGAGAGATCGTGCTCCGGAATGCCCGCGGAATAGGACGACGCCATGGTCGATCAGGCCTGCTTTCAACGCCGCAACGCTTCGGGCGGCGCGATGATGGGTTCTGCTGGTCCTGTATCCGCCGGCGGGATTCTCGCCGGGACGATGGTCGAAACCGGTCGCGGCTGGAGCCCGGTCGAGGACGTGTTGCCCGGCACCATGGTGCAGACCTTCGACGGAGGTTCGCGCGCGGTCAGGAGGGTATGTCATAGGCCGCTGGAGCATCTGCTGGGGCAGGGGATGAACATCGTTCATGTGCCTGCCGGTGCGCTCGACAATTGCTCTGACCTCGAACTGCTGGCCGAACAGAGGGTGCTGCTCGATCTGGCTGAGGCCGACAGCGCGTTCGGGGCGCCGCTGGTGCTGGTGCCGGCCGGGGCACTCGACGGCTGGCGCGGCATCCGGTGCCGCGAAAGCATGCAGCCGATGACGGCGGTATCGTTGATTTTCGACGATGAGGAGGTTGTTTTCGCCAATACCGGGGTGCTGATGCACTGTCCGACGGCAGAGCTTACCGGAAGTGCGCGGATATCCGATTTCTTCACGCCGCTCGACTTTGGCCCATGCCGCCACCTGCTGTTTCCGGAACCGGGCGGGCAGGATGGCCGGGTAATCCCGCTGCACGGACGCCCGAGCGCCCCGGGGCGGATGGTGCGGACGCTTCTGGCCGAATAACGGCGCGGGATCTGGCGGCTTGTGCCGGCCCGAACACACGATATGGTGCGCACAGTCCTGCGCACCAGCGTGGCAAGGTCCGTTTGCAGCGAGGTTTCCGCCCATGCCGTCCATTTCCGCCCGTCCGGCGTCGTTTGCGCTGATTTTCGGTATCTGCCTGTTCACCGCGCCCGATGCTGTCTTTGCCCAGGACGGGCCGGCGCCGAAGGTCACGGTCGCGGCGGCCTATTCGCGCGAACTGATCGACGAGGTCAGTTTCATCGGCAGGGCCGAGGCCGTCGACAAGGTGGATATCGTCGCGCGGGTTGCCGGCTTTCTCGAGGAATCGGCCGTGGCCGACGGTGCCACGGTCGACGCCGGACAATCGCTCTACCGGATCGAACCCGATGCCTACGACGCATCCCTCGAAGCGCGCCGGGCCGATCTGGCGCGTGCCGAGGCGAACCGCGAACTTGCCGCGATCGAGCTTGCGCGCACCGAAGAGCTTGTCCGTCGCGAGGCAACCCCGGCAAGCGAGGCAGATGTGGCGCGCGCCAATCACCGCATTGCCGAAGCCGAGGTCGAGGCCGCCCGCGCGGCGATCCGCACCGCCGAACTGGACCTGAGCTATACCGAAATCTCCGCCCCCTTCGCCGGGCGGGTCGGAACCGGCCGGCACAGCATCGGCGATATCGTCGGGCCGACCACCGGGCCACTGGTGACGCTGGTGCGCGAAAGACCGATGCAGGTTGCCTTTTCCCTGTCCGAAAAGCAGTTTCTGACCGTTCTGGAACGGGCGGGCGCGCGCGCGGCCGAGCTTGCCGGTTCCGGCAGGACTCCCGATGTTTTCGTCACCCTGCCGAATGGCGAGCGGCTGGAAGAGCCCGGAAAGGTGGTCTTTGTCGACAACCGCATCGACCCGGCCACCGGCACCATCACGCTCCGGGCGGAATTCGCGAACGAGCACCGGGTCATTCTCGACGGCGCCTATCTGACAGTTTCCATCCAGGCGCTCGCACCCGAGGTGAAGCTGCTGATCCCGCAGGCGGCGGTTCAGCGCGACCAGCGCGGCGATTTCGTGCTGGTGGTGACGCAGGATCAGCGGGTCGAGCAGCGCTATGTCACCCTGGGCCGCCAGGTCGAGGCCGCTGTTGTGGTCAACGACGGCATGCAGGAAGGCGAGGCGGTGATCGTCGAGGGGCTGCAACGGGTTCGCCCCGGCGTTACCGTCGAGTCGGTTCTCGCTGCGGCGCCCGCCGAAGCCGGCGCGGAGTAAGGCGATGATCTCGACCGTCTTCATCCGCCGCCCCAAGATGGCGATCGTCATCTCGACCCTGCTCACGCTGCTCGGGCTGATCGCCTATGCGGTTCTGCCGGTCGAGCAGTTCCCCGATATCACGCCGCCGGTGGTACGCGTTTCGACCAGCTATACCGGCGCCAACGCCGAGACGGTGGAAAACACCGTCGCTGCCCCGATCGAGGCGCAGGTGAACGGTGTCGACGACATGATCTACATGTCGTCGGATTCGTCGGACAACGGCTCCTATTCGCTGGCGGTGACCTTCGATGTCGGCACCGACCCCGATATCGCCTCGGTCAACGTGCAGAACCGGGTGGCGCAGGCGACCTCGCGCCTGCCGACCGAGGTCAACAATGCCGGCGTCGTCACCCGGAAATCCTCGACCAACATGTTGCTGACGGTCACGCTCTATTCGCCCGGCGGGACCTACGACGAGATCTTCCTGTCGAACTATGCAACGATCAACCTGCGGGATGCGCTGGCGCGGATCGAGGGCGTGGGCGAGGCGTCGGTGCTGACCGATTTCGCCTATGCGATGCGCATGTGGATGGATCCCGACCGCATGGCCAGCCTCGGCATCACGCCGGGCGATCTGATCGCCGCGATACGCGAGCAGAACCTCGAGGTCTCGGCCGGCCAGATCGGCGCACCGCCGGCGCCGCCCGAACAGCAGTTCCAGTACACCGTCAAGTCCACCGGCCGGCTGACCGGCGTGGAGGAGTTTCGCGACATCATCGTGCGCACCGGCGCGGCGGGCTCGATCGTCCGCATCCGCGATGTGGCGCGGGTCGAGCTTGGCGCGAGCTATTACAACGCCTCGGGCCGGTTCGAGGGCCACCCCTCGACCGTGATCGCGATCTATCAGGCCCCGGGCGAAAACGCGCTTGCCGTGGCCGAGGGGGTGACGGCCGAGCTTGAACGGCTGTCGCGGCAGTTTCCCGACGACGTGGCCTATGCCATTCCCTACCGGTCGACCGATTTCGTCGAACAATCGCTCAAGGACGTGACATCGACCCTGTTGCTGACATTCGTTCTGGTCATGTCGGTGGTCTTTGTCTTCCTCGGC
Organism: Tropicimonas sp.; assembly: GCF_047971885.1. Classification (NCBI taxonomy): domain Bacteria; kingdom Pseudomonadati; phylum Pseudomonadota; class Alphaproteobacteria; order Rhodobacterales; family Roseobacteraceae; genus Tropicimonas; species Tropicimonas sp. Next base: position 8,136 of record NZ_JBKEAE010000090.1, read on the forward strand.
TCGTGGCGGGCGACGGTGATTCCGATGGTCGCGATCCCGGTATCGCTGATCGGCACCTTCGCCTTCCTGCTCGCCTTTGGCATGACGCTCAACACGATCTCGCTGTTCGCGCTGGTGCTCGCCATCGGCATCGTGGTCGACGATGCCATCGTCGTGGTCGAGAGCGTCGAGGATCTGATTGCAAAAGAGGGGTTGTCGCCGCCCGAGGCGACGGCCCGGGCGATGGGTCAGATTACCGGCCCGATCATCGCCACGACCCTGGTTCTGCTGGCCGTCTTCGTGCCGGTGACCTTCATGCCGGGCATCACCGGGCGCCTGTTTTCGCAATTCGCCATCACCATCTCGGTGGCAGTGGCAATCTCGTCCATCAACGCGCTGACACTTTCGCCGGCGCTCTGCGCCATCGTTCTGAAACCGCGCGGCGGCCCGCCCAAAGGGCTGCTGGCGGTATTCGAAAGGGCGATCGGCAACGTGCGTGACGGCTATACGGCGCTGGTCCGCCGCTTTGCCCGCATCGCGCTGGTCAGCATCGCGGTCCTGGCGGCGGTGTTCCTCGCCATCGGTCTGCTTTTCGTCAACACCCCCAAGGGCTTCATCCCGACCGAGGACAACGGCGTTCTCTTCGTCGACGTGCAACTGCCCGATGCCGCGGCACTCGCCCGGACCGAGGTGGTCACCGCGCGGGTCAACGCCCGGATCGAGGCGCTGCCCGGCGTGTCCAGCACCGTTCTGGTCAACGGCTTCAGCCTGCTGAACGGCTCAGGCGCCAACGGCGCGATGGTCATCGTCAACCTCGAACCGTGGGACGACCGCAAGGCGCCCGATCTGGGTGCCGCGGCGATCCTGCGGGAGATCAACGAGATCGGCTATGACGAGGCCGCCGCTAGCATCATCGCCTTCAATCCGCCGCCGATATCGGGGCTGGGCCTGTCGGCGGGGGTGGAGATGAAGGTGCAGCAAACCGGCGGCGGGTCGGCGCAGGACCTTGCCGCGGCGCTTGGCGGGCTGGTCTATGCGGCCAATCAGCGGCCCGAGATCGCGCAGGCCTATACCACGTTCCGCGCCAACGTTCCGCAGGTCTTTGTCGATCTCGACCGCGAGAAGGCGAAATCGCTCAACGTGCCGATCTCCGAGGTCTTCCAGACCTTGCAGGCTTACCTGGGATCATATTATGTAAACGATTTCAATCTGTTCGGGCGCGTCTACAAGGTTATGATCCAGGCGGACGGCGATTATCGCAGCAGGGTGGAGGATATTTCCCGCCTTTACGTGCGATCGGTCAGCGGCGAGATGGTACCGCTCGGGACGCTGCTGGATGTGGAAAGCGTGCTGGGGCCGGTGCTGCTCAACCGCTACAACATGTTCCGCTCGGCAACCGTCACCGCAATTCCCGCCGAGGGGCTTTCGACCGGCGATGCGATCCGTGTCATGGAGGAGGTCGCGGCCAGCGCGATGCCGCCGGGCTTCGGCTACGAATGGACCGGAACCGCCCAGCAGCAGCTTTCCTCGCAGGGGCTGGTGCAGGTGATCCTGATCATGGCCATCCTGTTCGGCTATCTGTTTCTGGTCGCGCAATACGAAAGCTGGACCATGCCGGCGGCGATCCTGCTTTCGGTCACGGTGGCGTTGCTCGGGGCTGTTGCATCGGTTGCGGCGACGGGAAGCGACATCAACCTTTATACCCAGATCGGCATGATCATGCTGGTCGGGCTGGGGGCCAAGAACGCGATCCTGATCGTCGAATTTGCCATGGAACTGCGCGCACAGGGCATGCCGATCCGCGAAGCGGCGGTCGAGGCCGCCTACCAGCGCTTTCGCGCCGTGATGATGACGGCGTTGTCGTTTCTGCTGGGTGTGGTGCCGCTGCTGACGGCCAGCGGCGCGGGCGCGGCCAGCCAGCGTGCCATCGGCGTTGCGGTCTTTGGCGGCATGCTGGCGGCGACGGTGCTGGGCGTCGTGCTGGTGCCGGTCCTCTATGTGGTGCTGCAAACGCTGCGCGAATGGATCAAGCGGCTTGGCGGGCGCTCCGGGTCCGGGGCGTCCGGCGATACCGGGTCCGCCGGCTGATCGAATCCGGGGTGTCGTGTTCAGCCCATGCGTTCGGATGCAAATGAACCGGGGCTGGCCGGAAACACGATGGTGCGGTTGCCGTTGAGGAAAACCCGGTGGTGGATATGGGCGTGGATCGCGCGGGCCAGCACCTGGCTTTCGACGTCGCGCCCGAGGCTGACGTAATCGGCCGGCGATTGTGCATGGGTCACGCGCACCGTGTCCTGTTCGATGATCGGTCCCTCGTCGAGGTCGGCGGTCACGTAATGCGCGGTTGCGCCGATCAGTTTCACCCCGCGCTCGTAGGCCTGCTTGTAGGGATTGGCGCCCTTGAAACTCGGCAGGAAGGAATGGTGGATGTTGATGATCCGCCCCGACATGCGTCTGCACATCTCGTCGGACAGCACCTGCATGTAGCGCGCCAGCACCACCAGTTCGGCTCCCGTCTCGTCGATGATCTCCATCTGCCGCGCCTCGGCTGCGGCCTTGTTCTCTTTGGTGACGCGAATGTAGTGAAAGGGGATGTCGTGGTTGACCACCACCTTCTGATAATCGAGGTGGTTCGAGATCACTGCAACGATGTCGATGGGCAGCGCGCCGATCCGCCAGCGATAGAGCAGGTCGTTCAGGCAATGGCCGAAGCGCGAGACCATGATGACAACCTTCATCCGGCTGTCTTCGTCGTGAAAGGCATGGCTTTCGGTCTCGAACGGCGCCATGGCGGCCGAGAAGCTCTCGTCAAGGCCGGCCGGCGTTACCCCTTCGGGGCTGGTGAAACTGATCCGCATGAAGAACCTGCCGGTTTCCATGTCGTCGAACTGGGCCGAATCGGTGATGTTGCATCCCCTGTCGGACAGACAGGTGGCGATCGCGGCGACAACGCCGATTTCCGAGTTGCATCTCACGGTCAGGGCGTGGCGGTTCATGTGTCGGCAATCCTTGGTCATTCGTTTTGGCGAACCTGCCGCGCCCGTGCGGGTGCCGAAAGGCGAAAATATTGCGCCGGAGGCGAAAATCGCACCCTGCCGGGGCCGTCCGGCGCGGCGAATTTCCTATCGTGTACGACATGCCCTTTTGTTGTGCGGTGCGGGAACCGTTCCGCGGTCAGGCGCCGGTATTTTCCCCCTTCCGGACGAATCCGTCTCGCCATCGCCGGGCGCGTCTGCTTGCCTGAAAACCGGAACAACCGGAGCGTTCGATGTCGATTACAGCCGCGATTCACCATCTGACCCATTACAGGTACGACCGGCTGGTAACGCTCGGCCCGCAGGTCATTCGCCTGCGACCCGCGCCGCACAGCCGGACGCGGGTGATCTCGCATTCGCTCAAGGTCGAACCGGCGGGCCATTTCGTCAACCATCAGCAGGATCCCTATGGCAACTGGCTGGCGCGGTTCGTTTTTCCCGAGCCGGTGCGCGAGTTGAAGATCGAGGTCGATCTGGTGGCCGACATGACGGTCTACAATCCGTTCGATTTCTTTGTCGAGGAACGTGCCGAACACTACCCGTTCGACTACCCCGAAGAGATCGCGGAAGACCTGGAAATCTATCTGAAACCGGAGCCCGCCGGGCCGGGCATGCAGGCGTTTCTCGACAGCACCGACCGTGGCGACGGCACGACAAAGACGGTCGATTTCCTCGTCGCGCTGAATCACCGGATCGAGCGGACGATCGACTATGTGATCCGGATGGAGGCGGGGGTTCAGCCGCCGGAGGAAACGTTGACGGCACGGCGCGGTTCGTGCCGCGACAGTTCGTGGCTGATGGTGCAGGTTCTGCGCCACCTCGGCATCGCGGCGCGGTTCGTTTCGGGTTACCTGATCCAGTTGAAGCCCGATATCGAGGCGCTCGACGGCCCGTCGGGCACCGATCACGATTTCACCGATCTGCATGCCTGGTGCGAGGCCTATATCCCCGGTGCCGGGTGGATCGGGTTCGATCCGACATCGGGCCTTCTGACCGGGGAAAGCCATGTTCCGCTGGCGGCGGCGCCGCATTACCGCAACGCAGCGCCGATTTCCGGCATGGCCAGCCCCGCCGGGGTCGATTTCACCTTCGACATGGGCGTGACGCGCACCGCCGAGCATCCACGCATCAGCCGGCCGTTTTCGGAAGAAAGCTGGGAAAAGCTCGACGCACTTGGCCGGAGGGTGGACCGGCTGCTGGAGGAGGGCGATGTCCGCCTGACCATGGGCGGCGAGCCGACCTTTGTTTCCATCGACGATTTCGAAAGCGACGAGTGGAACACCGCCGCGGTCGGGCCGATGAAGCGTGGGCTGGCGGACAGGCTGATCCGGCGCCTGCGCGACCGCTTCGCGCCGGGCGGGTTCCTGCATTTCGGGCAGGGCAAGTGGTATCCCGGCGAAAGCCTGCCGCGCTGGACCTTCTCGCTCTACTGGCGGCGCGACGGGGTGCCGATCTGGAACGATGCGGCGCTTGTCGCGCAAGAGGACGCGCAAACCGGCGCCGGCCCGGCCGAGGCCGGGGCGCTGCTGCGCGCGATGGCCGGGGAGCTGGGTGTCGACCCCGGCCATGTGCAACCCGCCTACGAGGATCCGGCCGAGTGGATCCTGCGCGAGGGAAACCTTCCCGACAACGTGACGCCGGAAAACCCGGAACTGAAAGACCCCGAGGCGCGGCACCGTATCGCGCGCGTGTTCGAACGCGGGCTGACCGAACCCAGCGGCATGGTGCTGCCGGTCCAGCGCTGGCAGGGCAGGGCATCGTCGGGATGGCTGTCGGAGCTTTGGCGCACAAGGCGCGGAAAGCTCTATCTCGTTCCCGGTGACAGCCCGGTCGGTTTCCGGCTGCCGCTGGAATCGCTGCCGCATGTTGCGGCCGGTGCCTATCCCTATATCTACCCTGCCGATCCGGCGGCGATTTCCGGGCCGCTGCCGGAATTCGCATCAAGGCGCCGCCATCGGGGCGAACCCGCGATCAGTCCCGGGCACCGTCAGGAGGCGGCGGTCTTCCGGGCCGATACGCCGGGGCAGGACCGGCAGGAGCAGGTGCTGGAAACGGCGGGCGGCACCGTGCGCACCGCGCTGTCGGTCGAGCCGCGCGACGGCAGGCTGTGCGTCTTCATGCCGCCCACCGAACGGGTCGAGGATTATCTCGAACTGGTGGCGGCGGCTGAAAGCGCAGCGGTGGAGCTGGGTTTGCCGGTCCATATCGAGGGTTATGCACCGCCCCCCGACCCCCGGCTCAACCTGATCCGTGTCGCCCCGGATCCCGGCGTGATCGAGGTCAACGTTCAGCCGGCACATTCGTGGAAGGATTGCAAGGCGATCACTCTGGGGGTCTACGAAGAGGCCCGCCTTGCGCGCCTCGGGGCCGACAAGTTCATGATCGACGGGCGCCATTGCGGCACCGGGGGCGGCAACCACGTGGTCGTCGGCGGCTCGACGCCGCTCGACAGCCCGTTCCTGCGCCGCCCCGACCTGCTGAAAAGCCTGATCCTGCACTGGCAGCGGCACCCTTCGCTGAGCTATCTGTTTTCGGGTCTGTTCATCGGCCCGACCAGTCAGGCGCCGCGGATCGACGAGGCGCGGCACGATTCGCTCTACGAGCTTGAGATCGCGCTGTCGCAGATCCACGCGCCGGACAGGGGCGATGTACCGCCGCCATGGCTGACCGACAGGCTGCTGCGCAACATCCTGATCGACGTTACCGGCAACACGCACCGGGCCGAGATCTGCATCGACAAGCTCTATTCGCCCGACGGTCCCACCGGGCGGCTTGGGCTGATCGAGTTTCGCGGTTTCGAGATGCCGCCCGATCCGCGCATGAGCCTTGCCCAGCAGCTTCTGATCCGGGCGCTGATCGCGCGGCTGTGGAACGCGCCGCTCGGCGGCAGCCCGATCCGCTGGGGAACGCGCCTGCACGACCGCTTCATGCTGCCTCATTTTGTCTGGGAGGATTTCCTCGATGTGCTGCGCGACCTGCGCGAACACGGCTTCGCGATGGAGCCCGAGTGGTTCCGGGCGCAGGCCGAGTTCCGCTTCCCCTTCTGTGGCGAGGTAGAATACGAAGGCGTGCATCTGGAACTGCGGCAGGCGCTGGAACCGTGGCACGTACTGGGCGAGACCGGCGCCATCGGCGGCACCGTGCGCTATACCGACAGTTCGGTCGAACGGCTTCAGGCCCGGCTTGCCACAACCGAACCCGAGCGTTACGCTGTTGTCTGCAACGGCCGCCGCCTGCCGATGCAGGCAACCGGCACCGGTGGCGTTTCGGTCGCGGCGGTGCGGTTCAAGGCCTGGCAGCCGCCCGAGGCGCTGCACCCCGTTCTGCCGGTCAGCGCGCCGCTGACCTTCGATATCTTCGATACCTGGACGGGCAGGGCGCTCGGCGGTTGTGTCTATCACGTTGCCCATCCGGGTGGGCGCAGCTACGACACATTCCCGGTGAACGGTAACGAGGCGCAGGCGCGGCGCCTTGCCCGCTTCGAGCCGCGCGGGCATACTCCGGGAAGCTATTTGCCGCCCGGCGAGTTACCCCATCGCGAATTTCCGATGACGCTCGATCTGAGGCGACCGCCAGGGATTTGAGTCGGGGATTTGAGTCATGGAACCAGCAACGGATGCGGGCGCCGAAGCCGCCATGGCCCGCTTCCTGGAGCGCTACACGACGCGGCCGGGAGTGCCGGACGAGTTGCTTGGGCGGGACGGTGGCCTGCGCCCGGTCTGGGGCAGGTTCATCCGTCGGCTGGCAGAAATGCCGGACGGCGAACTGGCCATGCGGATGTCGCTGGGTGACCGCTACCTTCGGGATGCCGGCGTGCACTACCGCCGCTACGGCCCGCAGGATACCACCCGCCGCGACTGGCCGCTGAGCCATGTTCCGGTGCTGATCGGGGGGGCCGAATGGCGCGAGATCGCGGCAGGGCTCACCGAAAGGGCGGACCTTCTGGAGAAGGTTGTCGCCGATCTCTATTCGGACAACCGGCTGGTTCGGGATGGGCACCTGCCGCCCTCGCTGATCGCCCGAAGCACGGAATGGCTGCGGCCGCTGGTCGGTATCAGGCCAAGGTCGGGGTATTTCCTGCACTTTCTCGCCTTCGATATCGGCCGGGGTCCGAGCGGCGAATGGTGGGTGCTCGACGATCGCACACAGGCCCCTTCGGGTGCCGGCTTCGCGCTGGAAAACCGCATGGCGACGCGGCGCATCTATTCGGACATCTTCGCCGCCGCCGGTGTGACGCGGCTGGCCGGGTTCTTTGACGATTTCCGCAATTCCCTGTCGGACATGCTGGTGCGTGGCGACGGCCGGGTCGGGATTCTGACGCCGGGGCCGATGAACGAGACCTATTTCGAACATGCCTATATCGCCCGATACCTCGGCTTCACGTTGTTGCAGGGCGAGGATCTGACGGTTGTCGATGGCCGCCTGATGATCCGCACCATCGACGGGGTGAGGCCGGTCTCGGTCCTGTGGCGACGGCTCGATGCTGCCTGGGTCGATCCGCTGGAACTGAACGGAGAATCGCGGCTCGGTACGCCGGGCCTGCTGCGCGCCGTGCGTGAGGGCAACCTGACGATGGTCAACGCGCTTGGCGCCGGCGTTCTGGAAACCCGCGCGATGATGGCCTTCCTGCCGCGGCTGAGCGAGGTGCTGGACGGGCGACCGCTGCGCCTGCCCAACATCGCCACCTGGTGGTGCGGTCAGCCGGCGGAACGCGAGTTCGTCCGGGCGAATGCGGCGACGATGACAATCCGCTCGGCCTATTCGACGAGCCACGCCGACGAAAGCGACGTGGTGAGCCGTCCGGCGCACGGGTTCGACAACTGGCTGGCGCGGAACGGCCCGAACCTTGTCGGGCAGGAGCAGGTTTCGCTGTCGACCGCGCCGGCATTCGAGGACGGCAGGCTGGTGCCGCGACCGATGAGCATGCGGGTCTTTCTGGCGCGGACATCGGCGGGGTGGACCGTGATGCCGGGCGGGTATGCCCGCATCGGCCGCGAGGGGGAAACGGCGGCGCTGACCATGCAGCAGGGCGGCCGCGTCGCGGATGTCTGGGTGACCGGTGCCGGTGCGGGGCAGACGGAAGGCGGCGGACGCTCGGCGCAGGCATCGTTCCTGCGTACGGTTCCGGGCGCACTGCCCAGTCGCGCGGCCGACAACCTGTACTGGCTCGGCCGCTATGTCGAGCGTTCCGAACACCTTATACGGGTACTGCGCGGCTATCACGCGCGGCTGGCCGAAAGCGATCTGGAAAGCCCGCTCGTCGGCGCCATCGCCGGTTACCTCGATGCGTTCGGCAGTTCTGCCGGAACGCGGGCGGTGCCGCAGAGCCTGCTCGAAACGCTGCATTCCGCATCGGTCAGCGCCGGCCATGTCGGCGACCGTTTCTCGGTCGACGGGGCGTTGGCGCTCGCCGATCTGGAGCGCACTGCGCGCGCCTTTGCGGATGCCGTGGCCGAGGGGGATGACGCTACCCGCGCGATGTCTGTTTTATTGCGCAAGATCAACGGGTTTTCCGGTCTTGTTCATGACAATATGTATCAGTTCGAGGGCTGGCATTTCCTGAGCATCGGCCGGGCGATCGAACGGGCGCTCAACATGTGCTGGCTGCTTGCGGCCTTTGCCAGCCCCGCCGCCCCGGAGGGCGCCCCGGATCTGGTGCTGGATATCGGCGACAGCGTGATGACCCATCATCGCCGCTACACGATCCCGGCCAGTTGCGAAAGCGTCACCGATCTGCTTGCGCTCGACGAGTTGAACCCGCGCGCGATCCTGTGCCAGTTGAACCTGATCGAGGGGCATCTGGCAAATCTGCCCGGCAGCGGGCGCCACCGGCAACTGTCGCCGCTGGGGCGTTCGGTGCTTAGGGCGCGGGCGGATCTGGCGCTGCAAACGCCCGACACGCTCGATACGCAACGGCTCCGCCAGCTTGCCGCCGATCTTGCGCTGATCTCCGAACAACTGACGCTGGCCTATCTGGGGTAGGGAATGCTTTACGACATCCGGATGGAGATCGCATATACCTACCAGAGCCCGGCCGGATCGGGGCGGCAGCTGCTGCGGCTGATGCCGGCGGATCTGCCCGATCTGCAACGGCTGATCGCGGGATCGCTTACCATCGAGCCCGAACCGTCCGAGCGCCTGTTCCGGCAGGATTTCTTCGGAAACCAGACAGTCGAGGTTGCGCTTGCCGGCCCGCTTCATGCCAGCCGCTTCGCCGTTTCCGCACGGGTCGAGCGCCAGGTCGCCGGAAGGTTGCTGGACATGTCGCCCGATCTCGACGGTCTTGCCCGCGATCTGGCCGGGCTGGCGACGCTGTCGCTCGATTCGCCGCACCATTTTCTTGGCAACTCGCCCCGTATCGTCCTTCACCCCGAGATGTCCGCCTATGCCAGACGGGCGACAAGCGGGGCGGGCACGGTCTGCGAGGCCGTCCGGCGGCTCGGGCAGGCGATCCATGCGGATTTCACCTTCGATGCCGAGGCGACCGATGTCGATACGCCGGCGATTGCCGCCTTCGAGCGGCGCAAGGGTGTCTGTCAGGACTTTACCCATATCATGATCTCCTGTCTGCGCGGGATTGGAATCCCGGCCGGCTATGTCAGCGGCTTCCTGCGGACCGTACCGCCGGTGGGGCAGCCGCGGCTCGAAGGGGCAGATGCGATGCATGCCTGGGTTCGGGCGTGGTGCGGGCCAGAGATGGGCTGGATCGAATACGATCCGACCAACGCGCTGGAAATCGGCGGCGATCATGTGGTCATCGCCCGCGGGCGCGACTATTCCGACGTGGCCCCGGTTCGCGGAGTGTTACGGCTGTCCGGCGAGCAGCGCACCGGGCAGAAGGTCGACGTGATCCCGATCGGGTAGGTGCCGGCCCGGCGGGGCAGCGAAGACCGGAGCGGGTTGAGTTTTTCCGCTCCCTGCATAGGTTGCACCGGTCAGTTCGAACGGAGCCAGCCCACCATGACCCCCGAAGCCCGGATCGCCGCCGCCGCCGGCATCCTCGACCGCTACCTTGCGGGCGAGCCGGCGGAAAAGGCGCTTGTCAACTGGGGGCGCCGCAGCCGCTTTGCCGGGTCGGGGGATCGGGCGGCGGTTCGCGATCTTGTGTTCGACGCCATTCGCCGCCGCCGCTCCGCCGCCGCTGCCGGCGCGGGAGAGAGCGGGCGCGGCCTGATGATCGGGTTGCTGAGGCTTTCCGGCCGCGCGCCCGAAACCCTGCTGACCGGTGTAGGGCACGCTTTGCCGCCGCTCGTCGATGGTGAGAAGAGGTGTTCGGCGCCGCTGACCGAGGCCGAGGGCCTCGATATCCCCGATTGGCTCTCCGGCGATCTGCGGCGGGATCTGGGGCCGGGCTATCGTTCGGCTCTCGAATGCCTGCAAACGCGGGCGAACCTGTTCCTGCGGGTTCACGCGCGCAGGGCGGACAGGGAATCCGTCCGCCTGCTGCTTGCGCAGGAGGATATCGAAGCCGAACCCTGTACCGGATCAGACGCCGCGCTGCGGGTGACCGGCGGCGGGCGCAGGGTGCGCAACTCGCGCCTCTTTCTCGACGGTCTGATCGAAATTCAGGATGCCTCGTCCCAGGCAGTCTGCGACATGATTCCGGTTCCGGCCGAAGGCGTGGTCCTTGATCTCTGTGCTGGTGGCGGGGGCAAATCGCTTGCACTCGCGGCGCGCACCGGCCGGCCGATCCTCGCCCACGACATCGACCCGAACCGGATGCGGGACCTGCCCGAACGCGCACGGCGCGCAGGGGACCGGATCAACTGTATTCCGACGCGCGAGTTGACAGGCCATGCGCCGTTCCCGCTGGTGGTTGCCGATGTTCCCTGTTCGGGCAGCGGCGCCTGGCGGCGGCAGCCCGAAGCCAAATGGAACCTGACGCCGGAAGCGCTCGACCGGCTGATCGGTACCCAGCGTGCGATCCTCGGCCAAGCGGCGGAGCTGACCAGGACAGGGGGAGCGCTTGCCTTTGTAACCTGTTCCCTGCTCCGCCGCGAGAACGAGGCGCAGATGGAGTGGTTTCTCGGCCAGTATCCCGGCTGGACCGAAAAAACGCATCGCAGGATCGTGCCTTCGGCGGACGGTGATGGCTTTTTTGTCGCCATACTCGAAAAAGGCAACTGAACCGTGCGCGCATTCAGGTTTGGCGACAGGCGCTTAAGTTGTGTTTAACGGTTTCGGGGCCGAAATGTCGGAGATCGAATCGCAACGGAGAGAATCCTTGTCGCACCCGGCGCTCGCCCCGCATCCGGTGATCCGGACCGCCAATGCTTTCTCGGGCCGTGTGGTTCATCTGGCGGTCTTCGCGGCACTCATGCTGCTTGCGGCTATCTATGCGCCCGATCGTCAGTTGGGGATTGTGCTTCTGGCGGGCAGTGCGACACTTGCCGCGATGGCATTCCTGATCAGCCTTTTTTCCCGGCGCCACGGCAGGGCGCGCGAAACGATGCACGACGCGGTTGCCGCGTTCATCGAAAACGACGCCTCGCCGAGCTTCACCACAGACGCGGACGGCGCGGTCCTGCAGCGGAATCAGGCTGCACGCGAGCGTTTCGGAGACGACGGCGATACCGGCGAAACGCTGGCGCGGGCGCTGCGCGACCTGTTCGCCAATCCCGCGTCGGTTCTTGCGCGCCTGCAAGGCCGGGCGGAGGCGCGTGGCGCCGCACGAGAGGATATCGTCACCCGCCGCGGCCATGTCCGGCTCTCCATCCACCGAATAGGGGAGGACAGGTTTCTCTGGCGCCTGGAGGATCTGGTCGAGCGCCCTCCGGCCGGTCGGGGGGGCGAATCCCTCAGCCTGCCGATGATGACGGTCGGCGCCTCGGGAACGGTTCTGTTCATGAACGATGCACTGCGCCGGTTGCTCGGCGGACGGGTGAAAACGCTCGATCGCATCTTTGCCGATCTTCCGCTCAAGCCGGACAGCGTTCATGTCGTGTCGGGCGCCGAAGGGCCGGTGCGGGTTCGCGTGGTCGAAATCGAAAGTACTGGCGGGCGGCAGGAGGTTTTCCTGATTCCGGCAGGCGACGAGCCGCAATCGGTTGCCGCGACGCTGAGCGCGTCCGGGCCGCTGGAGGGGCTCCCGGTTGCCCTTCTCCACCTGTCGCGGGCGGGCACGCTGCTGGCGGCAAACAAATCGGCGCGCGAGCTTCTCG
>NZ_JBKEAE010000106.1:0-4005 GCF_047971885.1 Tropicimonas sp.
TGCGGATCAACAACCGCAAGGTGCTGAACGGCGTGCTGGAGGCGGTGGGCCTCGACCCGCAGGCAAACCGCGAAACGGCCGATGCCGTGCTGCGCACCATCGACAAGTTCGACAAGGTCGGGCCGTGCGGGGTGCGCGAGCTTCTGACCAACGGGCGCAAGGATGCCTCCGGCGCCTTCATCGACGGCGTGGGGCTGGGCAATGACGTGGCCGATACGGTGCTTGCCTTCATGCAGGCCAGGGGCGCGGATGCGGGCGCCACCATCGCCAACTTGCGCGCCGTGGTGCAGGGCTCGGCCAGCGGCAGCACCGGGGTGGACGAATTGGAACAGGTCGGCGAGGCGCTGGCCGCGCAGGGCTATGATACGACCCGGACGGAGATCGACCCCTCCGTCGTCCGTGGCCTTGGCTATTATACCGGCCCGGTATTCGAGGCAGAACTGACCTTCGAGATCACCGATGAAAAGGGCCGCCCGCGGCAGTTTGGCTCTGTCGCTGGCGGCGGGCGCTATGACGATCTGGTCAAGCGTTTCACCGGACAGGCGGTGCCGGCAACCGGGGTTTCGATCGGGGTGGATCGGCTGCTGGCGGCACTGCGCGCCAAGGGGCGGCTCGACGCCACCGCGCCGGGGCCGGTGATCGTCACCGTGATGGACCGTGACCGGATGGCCGAGTATCAGGCCATGGCGGGCGAGTTGCGGCAGGCCGGCATCAGGGCCGAGGTCTACCTCGGCAATCCGAAGAACTTCGGCAACCAGCTCAGGTACGCCGACAAGCGCCAGTCGCCCGCTGCGATCATCCAGGGCGAGGACGAGGCGGCGCGCGGGGTGGTGCAGATCAAGGATCTGGTGCTCGGCGCCAGGATCGCCGAAAGCGCCAGCCTCGAGGAATGGAAAAGCCAGCCGGCGCAGCGCGAGGTCGCGCGCGCCGATCTGGTGACGGAAATCCGCAAGACCCTGACGGCGGAAGGCTGAAGCCCATGCCCGGCAAGGATCAGATCCGCGGCGAAGCCGCGCGGCTTCAGGCCGAATTCCGCGAGGCCGGGGCGATTCCGGTCGATCCGGGCATCCTGCAACCGGCCGAGGCGCTGCTTGACCTCTATGGCGAGGATATCCGCGCCCGCGCCTATGTGACGGCCGATCCGCTCATGGGCGAACAGATGCTGCGGCCCGATTTCACCGTGCCCGTCGTACAGTGCCACGTCGCCTCGGACACATCGGGCGAGACACGCTATTGCTACGCCGGCGAGGTCTTTCGCCGCCAGGAAACGGCCGAGCCGGGCCGGGACAACGAGTATTTTCAGGCCGGGATCGAGATTTTCGACGCCGCCGACCCGGCCGCCGCCGAAGCCGAACTGTTCGTGCTGTTCTCGCGGTTGCTCGCACCGCTGCGCCTGCGCGCAGCGCTTGGCGATATCGGCCTTCTGACGGCCGCGGTTGGCGGGCTGGATACCACAGCGGCCCGCAAGACGGCGCTGATGCGCCATATCTGGCGGCCCCGGCGGTTTCGCGCCCTGCTCGACCGCTACGCCGGGCGCAAGCCGGTTCCGCCGGCCCGCAAGGCGCTGCTCGGGCGGCTGGAGACCGAGGCCCCGGAAGAGATCATCGCCGCCGAAGGGCTGGTGATCGGGTTGCGCGAACCCGCCGAGATCGTCGCCCGCATGCGCACCTTGCAGGAAGATGCCGCGACACCGCCGATCGCCGCATGGCAGGTGGAACTGATCGACGATCTTCTCGATATCCGCGAAACGCCATGGAACGCGCTGACGCGCCTGCGCGACATCGCCGTCGATCTTCCGGCGCTGGATCCGGCGCTCGACCGGCTGCAACGCCGGCTGGATGCGATGACGAAACGGGGTGTCGACCTGTCGGCGGTCGAATTCGATACCAGCCACGGCCGGTCGACGATGGAGTATTACGACGGTTTCGTCTTCGGCTTCTATGCCCCCGGGCGGCCGCATCTGCCGCCGGTCGCCCTGGGTGGGCGCTACGATGCGCTGACGCGCGTTCTCGGGCAAGGGCGTGACATTCCGGCGGTGGGCGGCATGATCCGCCCCGGGCTGATGCTGGCGCTTTCGGATGGGGAGGCATTGGCATGAGCATCAGACTCGGGGTCCCCTCCAAGGGCAGGTTGATGGAGAAGACCTTCGACTGGTTCGGCGCGCGCGGGCTCGAAATCCGCCGCACCGGATCGGATCGGGAATATTCGGGTGCCGTGGACGGGATCGACGGGATCGACCTCGTTCTGCTGTCGGCCGGCGAGATTCCGCGCGAACTGAACGCGGGGCGCATTCACCTGGGCGTGACCGGCACCGATCTGGTGCGCGAGCGCATTCCCGGCTGGGACCAGCAGGTCGAGGTTCTGGCGCCGATGGGTTTCGGCCAGGCCGATCTGATCGTCGCCGTTCCCAAATGCTGGGCCGATGTCGAGACGCTCGACGATCTCGATGCGGCTGCGGCAGCATTTCGCAGGGTACACGGCCACCGGATGCGGATCGCGACCAAGTATCACCGGCTGGTACGCGAGTTCCTGCGTGAAGCCGGAGTTGCCGACTACCAGCTTGTCGACAGCCAGGGCGCAACCGAGGGCACGGTCAAGAACCTGACCGCCGAGGCGGTGGCCGATATCACATCCACCGGCGAGACCCTGCGCGCCAACCACCTGAAACTGCTGAGCGACGGCACCATCCACCGCAGTCAGGCAACGTTGTTCCGTGCCCGCAGGGCGCCATGGGGTCCGGCGGAGAAGGCAACGCTGGGCGCACTGGCCGCGCGCATCGGCGGCTGAACGAGCCGCCGGTGCGCGGAAAACGCGCCCCGGCTGTCACGGGCATCGGCGAACCCGCCGCTTCCGGCCGATTTCGCAGAAATCCCTTGCCAGAATCGCGACATTCCGTCATACGCCGCCACGCGACCGTTACCGCATCTCGACCTGCTGTTTCCCTAACCGGCTTCAGTTTCGACGCGACGACTGACGCCGACGCTGCCGCAATGTCGCGGGCAGTGAACCAGACTAGGAGACGACGGGATGGCCACTGGCACCGTGAAATGGTTCAACACCACCAAAGGCTACGGCTTCATCGCGCCCGATGGCGGCAAGAAGGATGTGTTCGTGCACATCTCGGCGGTCGAGCGTTCGGGCCTGACCGGCCTTGCCGACGGGCAGAAGGTTTCGTTCGATATCGAGCCCGGCCGTGACGGCCGCGAAGCCGCGATCAACATCGAGGCTCTCTGAGGCCCGGCCCGCAAACGGCGCGGGCAACCAGATATTCCGGCCTGCCCACCCGGCGGGCCACCGGCGCCCGGGCGCCCTGCCACAGGCAGGGTCCGGGCGTTTCCCGTTTCGGCACAGGTTATCGTCAGCCTCCGCAACGGCCGTATTTCCGGCCGGCGAAATCCGTTTCACCGGCCGGCGCGGTTTGCTAGGCTTCGCTCAGGGAAACGCCCATACGATTGACCAGTTCAACCCCGGAGGCCGCCCATGCCGTTGCTGACCTTTATCGTGAATTGCCCCGATGCCGCTTCGGCCGACAAGATCGCCAGCGATCTGGTGTCGCGCGGGCTGGTCGCCTGCGCCAATTTCCACCCGCCGGTCCGCAGCCTCTACCACTGGAAGGGCCAGCTTCAGTCGGTCGAGGAAATACCGCTGGTGCTGAAGACCCGCCCCGATCTTCGCAACGAGGTGGAATCCGAGATCGCGCGCCTGCACCCCTACGAGGTGCCGCCGATCCTGCGACTGACGCTCGACGCCAATACCTCCTATCTCGGATGGGTCAACGCCGAAACTGGCTCGCCAAGCATATAGCAGGGCCGACGGCGGTGCGCGGCGACCGGGCACCTGTCAGGCCAACGGCAATCGAGACCGGGCGTTCGCAAAGGCCGGCAATGCGGACGAAGCTGCCGTTCTTCTTTCGCCCGGAACAGCCGCCCTGGCGGCCCGGGCGGCGCCCGTCCGCCCCCTCGGGCGGGCGCCTTGCAACCTCACTGCGCGCACGCACGTTGGAGG
>NZ_JBKEAE010000146.1:0-61420 GCF_047971885.1 Tropicimonas sp.
GCGCGCAGGCAGCCCAGCGTCGTGCCGTGGTGCCCGGTGCCAAAGGCCATCGCCGCCTCGATCAGCAGCGGTTCCACATCGTCGGGCACCGTATCGGCATCGTGGCTGCCGTACAGGTAGAACCTGCCCCCCCTGACCGGGCTCAGGTCGCGCTTCACCTTGGCGACCCAATCGGTCTCGGGCAGTTCGGAGATCGCGAATTCCCGCGCGCCGAAGGCCGCCGACAGCACGGCGAGCGCGGCCGCATCGGGCGTTTCGAGGAAATACCCGCCCACCTCCCACAATCCGGACTCGTCCTCGATCTCGAAAACGCCTACCCCGGTGGGCTCCGGATCGAGCCGTTCCATGGCAAGGCCGAGCGCTTCGGCCGGCTCCTTGCCCGGCAGGGTGGTGAAGGCTGTGAAGGTCGGCATCTGCGGCTCCCTTGCTGGATCGCTCCCGCCGCTAGGGCCTGCGGCGGCCAAGGTCAAGCATCGCCAGAACTTCCGAAACCTGCCTTTCGACGGGCGGGCCGGAATCGATGCGCAGCACCGGGCATTCGAGCGTTTTCGCCCATGCGTCGTGCCGCGCCCTGTTCCGCCCGGGCAGCAGGCCGTCCTCGTAGCCGGCGGCCCATTCGAGGAAGGCATCGACATCGGCCCGTTCCGACGGCCTGACCCCGCCGTTGAAGCTCAGGCGCCGCGCCTCGCGCGCGCGCAGGCGCGCCAGGCGGGTTTCCGCATCCAGTTCCATCCGCACCGCAAGGGTGAAGCGGTGGTCGATCCCCTCGCTCCAGCTGTCCAGCGACCCCGAGAGCACCCAGTCGCGCCGCGGCAGGAACATCTGCTCCATCAGCGCGCGCCGTTCGGAAACGGAACGCACGTTCTGGAATGGCGGATCGGTCGGATACCAGTAGAAATCGTCGGTATCGAAATGCTGCGACGCCAGCGCTTCGGCGAGCGCGCGCCCCAGCGCCGAGGTTCCCGAACCACTTGCCCCGAAAATATGAATGCGGTGCCCCGCCATCGGCTCCTTCAGATCAATGACCCGTCAACACACCCACCCCCAGCGGACAGGCGACCCCGGTGCCGCCGATCCCGCAATATCCCGCCGGGTTCCTGGCGAGATATTGCTGGTGGTAGTCCTCGGCAAAATAGAATTCCGGCGCGTCGCGGATTTCGGTGGTGATGGCCCCGTGCCCGGCGGCGTGCAATGCGTTCTGATAGGCCCGGCACGAGGCGTCGGCCGCGGCGCGCTGTTCCGCGCCATATACGTAGAGCGCCGAGCGGTATTGCGAACCGATGTCGTTGCCCTGTCGCAGACCCTGCGTCGGATCGTGATTTTCCCAGAAAATCCCGAGCAGGGTATCGTAGGAAACGATATCCGGATCGAAAACCAGCCGCACGACCTCGGCATGGCCGGTCTTTCCGCCGCACACCTCCTCGTAGGTCGGGTTGGGGGTGTAGCCGCCGGCGTAGCCCGCCGCCGTCAGCCAGACGCCGGGAACCTGCCAGAAAATCCGTTCGACACCCCAGAAGCACCCCATGCCGACTGTCATCGCCCGCATGCCCTCGGGCGGCGCATCCGCCAGCCTTCGCCCGTTGACGAAATGCGTCTCTGCCGTCGGGATGGGCCGGGCGCGGCCGGAAAGCGCGTCTTCGGGCAGTACCATTCCGGTTGTCTTGCGGCTGGGGAACATCGGGGTCTCCTTGCGATACCGCGAACATATAAGACCTGCGCCGGCGCGCTTCCAGCATCTTGCGGTCGCAGCGTCGCCACGAACCGCCCCGCCTAGCCGGCCGCTTGGGAGTTCCGCCTGCGGGCAAGGACGGTCTCGTTGCCCGGCGCGGGATGGCGCGGGATCAGCAGCGCCATCAGCAGCGAAGCCATCGCGATGGCAGTGGCCAGCACGAATACCAGCGCCGGCGAGGACAGCCAGACATAGCCCAGCAGCGCCGGCAGGAACACCGCCGCGATGTGGTTGATGGTGAAGGCGACGGCGGCGGTGGGCGCCATGTCGGCCGGATCGCCGATCTTCTGGAAATAGGTCTTCAGCGCCAGCGCAAGGCCAAAGAAAATATTGTCGACCACATAGAGCGTGGCGGCCAGCACCACCCCCCAGCCGAACATGTAGATGCCGCCATAGAGAAAGAAGATGATCGCAAGGCCGGCATATTCGAACAGCAGCACGTTGCGTTCGCCGTATTTTCCCACCGCACGCCCGAAAAGCGGCCCGGCGATCATGTTGGCCACCAGCGTGATCAGGAACAGCGAGGTGACCTGGTGCACGTCGAAACCGAACCGCTCGACCATCATGAACCCGGCGAAAACGACGAATATCTGCCGCCGCGCCCCGGCGAGGAACTGAAGGACGTAATAGAGCCAGTAGCGGCGGCGCAACACGAACTTCTTCACCTGCGGCGTCGGCGATTCGAACTGCGGGAACCAGACCAGGCTGATCAGCGCGATCGCCGCCGTGACCAGCCCGGCCGTCATGTAGACGGTGTTGTAGTCGAGCCCGAAGGTCTTCCACGTCGCGACGATCAGCCCATAGGCAACCAGCGTCGCGGCCGAACCCGTCGCCAGAATCCAGCCCAGCACCTGCGGCGCGCGCGCCTTGTCCAGCCATTGCAGTTGCAGCGACTGGTTGACCGTCTCGTAATAATGAAACCCGATCGAACTGAGCATGGTTATGGTCAGGATGCCGCCAAGCGTCGGGAACCATGCGGTCAGTGCCGTCGCGACGCCCAGCAGGGCCAGCGACAGCAGGCCCAGAACCTGTTCGCGGATCATCCGGATCAGCGCGATCACTCCGATGGCCAGAAAGCCGGGGATCTCGCGAACCGTATGCAGCCAGCCGATGTCCGACCCGTCGAAATCGGCCACCTCGATGACAAAATTGTTCAGCAGCGCCGACCAGGTGGCAAAGGAAACCGGCATCGCCGCCGCGGTGACGAACAGCAGCGTGACAGGGCGGCGCCAGACCGGCAGGGCGCGCGCTTCGGAAAGGGACATGGTGCGCATGCAATCGCTCTAGGGCCGCGCCGGGGCAAAGGGAAGGACAAACCGCATATGCCACGCGCGTGGCGGCGCCGCGGTATTTCGACCGTTCAGCAAATTGGGAAGCGCAGCCTCTCGCCTTTGGTCCGGACGCATTCCCCGGAATGGGGTGCTTCAACGTCAGACCGAAGCGCTTCAGTAGAAGCTCTGCGGATCGATATCGACCGTCAGCCGTACCCTGGGTGGCACGCGCACCTGCTCCAGCCAGCGAAGGATGGCCGCCTGAAGCGGCGCGGACTTGTCGGCCTTGATCAGCAGCCGCACCCTGTGGCGGCCGCGCACCCGGGCGATCGGGGCGGGCGCCGGCCCGAATAGCTGCGCCCCTACCGCCCGTAGCGGCCCGTCGCACCGGGCGAGCGCATTGCCGAGGTCGAAAACCTCGGCCAGTTCGGGCGAGGACAGGATGATCCCGGCCATCCGGCCGAAAGGCGGCACTGCCGCCACCTGCCGCTCGGCGGCTTCGGTACGCCAGAAGCCCTCCTCGTCGCCCGAAAGGATCGCCCGGATGACGGGGTGTTCGGGCTGATAGGTCTGTAGCAGCGCCACCCCCTTGCGTTCCGCCGTCCGCCCGGCCCGGCCGGCCACCTGCCGGACCAGCTGGAAGGTCCGCTCGGCCGCCCGCAGGTCGGTTCCCTGCAGGCCCAGATCGGCGTCGATCACGCCCACCAGCGTCAGCAGGGGGAAGTTGTGCCCCTTGGCGACAAGCTGCGTGCCGATGACGATATCCGCGCCTCCCTCGGCGATTTCCCGGATACGCGCCTTGAGCGCGCGCGCCGAACCGAACAGGTCCGAGGACAGCACCGCCACCCGCGCCTCGGGAAAAAGCCCGACAACCTCTTCCGCCAGCCGCTCCACACCCGGCCCGACCGGCGCCAGACGCCCCTCGACCCCGCATTTCGGGCAGGCTTCCGGCATCGGCCTGGTCTCGCCGCACTGGTGGCAGATCAGCCGTTTCCGGAACCGGTGTTCCACCATCCGCGCATCGCAATGATCGCAGCCGATCTGATGTCCGCAGGCCCGGCAGACCGTCACCGGCGCATAGCCGCGACGGTTCAGGAACAGCAGTGCCTGTTCTCCCGCCGCCAGCCGCGCATCGACCGCGCGCCGTAATCCGCCAGAGATCCAGCGGCTTGCCGGCAGCTTCTCGTCCCGCATGTCGATGGCGTGCATCTCGGGCAATTCGGCGGCGCCGAACCGCGCCTCAAGGTCGAGCCGCGCATATTTCCCTGCCTCGGCATTGACCCAGCTTTCGAGACTGGGGGTCGCCGAGGCCAGCACCACCTGCGCATCGCAGATCGAGGCCCGCAGCACCGCCATGTCGCGCGCGTTGTAAAGAACCATGTCCTCCTGCTTGTAGGAACTGTCGTGCTCCTCGTCGACGACGATCAGCCCAAGGTCGCGGAATGGCAGGAACAATGCCGAACGCGCCCCGACGACAACCTGTGCACCGCCCTCGGCCACCATCTTCCAGGCCCGCCGCCGCTCGGTCATGGTCACGCCCGAATGCCACTCGGCGGGCCGCGCGCCGAACCGCGCCTCGATGCGGTCGAGGAATTCGCCGGTCAGTGCGATTTCCGGCAGCAGCACCAGCGCCTGCCGCCCCCGGCGCAGGGTTTCGGCCACCGCTCCCAGGTAGACCTCGGTCTTGCCCGAACCGGACTCGCCCTTCAGCTTTGTGGTGGCGTAGGTCGTGCGCGCCACGGCGGCGCGCAGCGCCGCCGCCGCTGCCGCCTGAGCCTCGCTCAGCGGCACTCCCCCCCGTTCGGGATCGAGCCGGGGATAGGGCAGATCGCGCGGCGTCGCCTCCTCGCGCACGGCACCCTGCCGGACCAGTCCCCCGATCACCGATGTACTTACCCCGGCCGTTGCGGCCAGTTCCGACAGGGTAAAGGCCAGCCCGCCGTGATCCTCCAGAACCTCCAGAACCCGGCGCCGGGCATCGGTCATCCGGTCGGGATCGGCATCGCCACGCCGGTAGACCCGGCGCATCGACGGCGGATCGCCCAGGCCCGGCGCACGGGTCGCCAGCCGCAGCATGGCGGGCATCGGCGTCAGGGTGTAATCGGCGGCGCGGCCCAGAAATTCGCGCATCTCGGCGCGCAGCGGCGGCACGTCGAGCACACGCGATATGCCGCGTATCCTGCTGCTTTCGAAGCCGCCCTGCCCCGGCCCCCAGACCACGCCCGGCACCTTGCGCGGCCCCAGCGGCACTTCGACAACCGCGCCCTCGGCACAGCCTTCGTCGGGCGCGAAGTAATCCAGAAGCCGGTCGATCGGCTGGGTGGTCAGCACGGCAACCGGCGTTCCCTTGGAAAAACGGCCCGGATCGGTCATCGCCGGTCCCGGCACGTCGCCCCGCGACGGTCGCCGACAGATGTCGCCATCGCGGTTCCGCTCACCCGGGGCAGGCTCAGGAAATTCAGGGTGCTCACCGGCGAGGGCCTCATGGTCAACGTCACGCTGTTTCTTCCCCAAAATCAGGCGCTGCTTGCGGTCAGGGCCGGCACGATCCCGGTTTCAGCCCCGGCCGGCCGGGTCGGCGACCTTGCGCTCGACGGCATGACCCTGATCGCCGATATCCGCCGGATCTACAACACCTGCGGGTACCGGCCCCGGGTCGTCGCCAACTCGGTCCACGCGCCCGGCCAACTGAAGCGTGCCGCCCTGACCGGCGCCGATGTGGCCACGGCGCCACCCACAGTGATAAAAGCAATGGCAAATCATGCCCTGACCTACAAGGGACTGGACGCCGCGGCGCCGGACCGGGCAAAAAAGACAGGGAAAATACCCTGACCCGCAACGCCTTGCCGGGTGAAGTTGATGTGAATGCTGATCCGATGGAGTCCGGCATGAAAGATTCGATCCACGAAACCGCCGCCCTGCGCGACCAGATCCTGGCCGATCCCGGTCTGGTTCTCGACGACCCGGCGATCATGAGCAGCCTGGTGACCGCCACCGGCGGCATGCAGGGCGAAAACGTGATCGACCTGCGCGGCGTCGCGATGGAACGGCTCGAGGACCGGCTGGAGCGGCTCGAGGATACGCATCGTTCGGTGCTTGCCGCGGCCTATGACAATGTCGCCGGCACCGGACAGATTCACCGCGCGGTGCTGGCGCTGCTCGATGCGGAGAGTTTCACCGACATGCTTGGCGTTCTGGCCGAGGCGCTTCCCGGCATTCTCAGGGTCGATTGCGTGCGTCTGGTGCTCGAATCGGCCGCCAACGCCGAGGCGGACCTGCCCGAGGCGGGGGAAATCCTGCGTATCGTCAAACCCGGCTATGTCGATCATTATGTTCGTGCCGGCCGCTCCGGCGCCCGCGCGCGGCGCATCACCCTGCGCCCGCTGCCCGAGAGCTTCGGCGCGCTCTACGAGGGGCATGATCGCGAAATCGGTTCTGAGGCGGCGCTGGTGCTGGATCTGGGTGCCAGCCGGCTGCCCGCGATGCTGCTGTTCGGCGCCGAAGACGTGGCGCAGTTTTCACCTGAACAGGGCACCGATCTGCTCGATTTCCTCACCGGCGTTTTCGAACGGCAGATGCTGCGCTGGCTGAACTGACCCATATCTCCGCCGGTCTCGGCGATGCGCTGGCGCGCTGGCTCGACCACCTGCGTGCCATCGAGGGCGTCGCCGACAATACGCTGACCGCCTATCGGCGCGATGTTTCGGGCTTTCTGGGGTTCCTGACCCGGCATCTGGGCGAAAGCCTCGGGCTGGCGCCGCTGGCGCGGGTATCCGTCACCGACATGCGCGCCTGGATGGCCGACGAGCGCGGCAGGGGCGTTTCGGCACGCACGCTTGCGCGCGAGCTTTCGGCGGTGAAGAACTTCGCCGGCTGGCTGGCCGAGCGCGATGGCTACGACATCACCGCGATCCTTGCCGCGCGGGGGCCGAAATACCGCCGGCGCCTGCCGCGCCCGCTCGCCGAAGACGCCGCCCGCGAGATATTGGAATCGGTTGCGCTGCAATCGGAGGAAGACTGGATTGCCGCGCGCGATGTGGCGGTCGTCACCCTGCTCTACGGCTGCGGGCTGAGGATATCCGAAGCGCTGGGACTGACCGGCGATCAGCTTCCGCTGGGCGATATGCTGCGGATTCGCGGCAAGGGCGGCAAGGAGCGACTGGTACCCGTTCTTCCGGTCGCACGCCGTGCCGTCGCGCGATATGCCGCGCTCTGCCCGTGGGAACTCGGCCCCGGCACGCCGGTCTTTCGCGGTGCGCGCGGCGGTGCGCTCAACCCCCGGCTGATCGCCAGGGCGATGGAGCGGGCGCGGATGCAGCTTGGCCTGCCCGCCTCGGCCACACCGCACGCCATGCGCCACAGTTTCGCCACGCATCTGCTGGCGGCCGGCGGCGACCTGCGCACGATCCAGGAGCTGCTGGGGCATGCGTCGCTCTCGACGACCCAGGCCTATACCGCCGTCGATACGCGCCGGTTGATGGAAGTCTACGATATGGCACATCCGAAGGCCTGAAAATTCCGCATCGCGGCCGTGGCGCGCCACAGTGAATTGCCCCGGCGTCCGCTATCGTGCATGAAGTGCGCATGAAACCGCAGCACAGCGCCTATTGCGTCCATCTCTTTACCGCCACCGGTGCCGTCCTGGCGATGCTCGCACTGCTTGCGGCGGTGGATTACGACTGGCCGATGATGTTCCTCTGGCTGGTTCTCGCCTTCGTGGTCGACGGAATAGACGGGCCGCTGGCGCGCAGGTACGATGTCTGGAACTATGCGCCGCAGGTCGACGGCGTGCTTCTCGACCTGATCATCGACTATCTGACCTATGTCTTCATCCCGGCCTTTGCACTTTACGCCTCGGGCCTGCTGGACGGCTGGACCGGCTGGGCGGCCCTGTTCATCATTACCTTCGCCAGCGCGCTCTATTTCGCCCACACGGGCATGAAGACCGCCGACAACTCCTTTGCCGGCTTTCCGGGCTGCTGGAACATGGTGGTTCTGGTCTTCTTCGCCATCAGGCCGCCCGACTGGCTGGCGCTGACCGTCATCCTGCTGCTGGCTGCCGCAATGTTCACCAACCTGCGCTTCATCCACCCGGTGCGGACCCGCCGCTGGCGGGCGGTTTCGCTGCCCGTGGCCCTTGTCTGGACCTTTTGCGCCGGGTGGGCCGCCTGGGTCGAGTTCGATCCGCAAAGCTGGGCCAAGGTCGGGCTGATGGCTTCCAGCCTCTATCTGCTCTGCGCCGGGCTTGTGCAGCAGGCTATCCCGGTGAGAAAGAAAAAGGCGGAGCGGCGATAGCCGTCACCGCCCCTGTTGTCTGCTGACAGGACGCCCCGGCCGAATGCCGAAACGCCTCCGGCGCCGCGCCGGGCGGATCACCCCAGCGCGTCGTTGCAGCGCTGGCAGGTGCCCGGATGCGCGTGCGTTCCCACATCGGGCAGGATCTTCCAGCATCGCAGGCACTTTTCGCCCTCGGCTGGGGCAAAGACCACCGCCACGCCATCCTCGTCGGCCAGCCGGAACGCGCCTTCGGGCGCCGGATCGGTGGTCACGGCGATCCCCGAGGTGATGCAGAGATCGGCGAAGTTAACGCCCTTCAGCAATTCCGCGTCCGCTTCCGCGACATGGACGACCGGCGCCGCCTCGAGCGAGGCGCCGATGACCTTGTTCACCCGCTCGACCTCGAGCGCGCCGGTCACCACCCGGCGGATATCGCGGACGCGCCGTGCCCGCCGCGCCAGATCGTCGTTGCGCCATTCGGCGGGGGTCGCCGGAAAATCCTCCAGATGGACCGAGCTTTCCCAGCCCGGGTAACGCTCCAGCCAGACTTCTTCCATGGTGAAAGGCAGGATCGGCGCCAGCCAGGTGACGAGGCGGCGGAAGATCTCGTCCAGCACCGTCAGCGCCGCCAGCCGCCGCGGGCTGTCCGCAGCATCGCAATAGAGCGCATCCTTGCGGATATCGAGGTAATAGGCCGAGAGGTTCTGCGTCGCCAGGTTGAAGACGGTCTGGAACACCCCCTGGAAATCGAAGCGCCCGTAACCGTCGCGCACCATTTCGTCCAGTTCCGACAGCCGGTGCAGCAGGAACTGCTCAAGCTCGGGCATCTGATCGTAGGGCACGCGCCTTGCCTCGTCGAAATAGGGCAGCGCGCCGAGGATGAAGCGCAGCGTGTTGCGCAGCCGCCGGTAGCTGTCGGCCACGCCCTTGAGGATCTCGGGGCCGATCCGCTGGTCGGCGGTATAATCGGTCTGCGCCACCCAGAGCCGCAGGATATCGGCCCCGTACTGCTTGACGATCTGCTCAGGCAGGATCGTGTTGCCGAGCGATTTGGACATCTTGTTGCCCTTCTCGTCCAGCGTGAAGCCGTGGGTGACCACATTGCGATAGGGTGCACGCCCCATCGTGCCGCAGGCCTGCAACAGCGAGGAATGGAACCAGCCACGGTGCTGGTCGGTCCCCTCCAGATAGACATCGGCGATCCCGTCCGGGGTGCCATCGGCCCGATCGCGCAGCACGAAGGCGTGGGTCGAACCCGAATCGAACCAGACATCGAGGATATCGAAGATCTGCTCGTAGGCGGCGGGATCGTGATCCTTGCCGAGAAAGCGCTCCGCCGCGCCCTCCCTGTACCAAGCGTCGGCGCCCTCGTCCTCGAAGGCCTCGACGATGCGGGCGTTGACCTGCGGGTCGCGCAGCAGGAAATCGGGATCGTCCGGCGTGGCGCCCTTCTTCACGAAACAGGTCAGCGGCACACCCCAGGCGCGCTGGCGCGACAGCACCCAGTCGGGGCGCGCCTCGATCATCGCATGCAGGCGGTTGCGGCCGGCCGGCGGGGTCCATTTCACCAGTTGGTCGATGGAGTTGAGCGCCCGCGCGCGGATCGTCCTGCCATAGGTATCGTGCCCGTCGCCGACATCGCGGTCGATGGCGACGAACCATTGCGGCGTGTTGCGGAAGATCAGCGGCGCCTTTGAGCGCCACGAATGGGGATAGGAGTGTTTGACGCGGCCGCGCGCGATCAGCGCGCCGGCCCCGGCCAGCGCATCGATCACCCGCTTGTTGGCATCCTTTTCCTTGCCCTTCTCGTCGAAGATCACCGCCCCCCCGAACAGCGGAAGGTCGGACCGGAACGAGCCGTCTTCCAGCACGTTGTGGGTCATCTTCAGCCCGTGGCGCACGCCGAGGATGAAGTCGTCCGCGCCATGGCTGGGCGCGGTGTGGACAAACCCGGTTCCCGCCTCGTCGGTCACGTGCTCGCCGGGGACCATCGGCACGTCATAGTCCCATTCGCCCGCACCGCCCCCGATCCCGCGGAAGGGATGGGCGCAGATCATCAGGTCGAGCTGCTCGCCGCTGACATCCTGCCGGCGCTCGAAGGCATCGACCCGCGCCGCCTTCATCACCTCGCCGGCCAGATTGTCGGCAAGGATGTATCTGTCGCCCGCCTTGGCCCAGTTGTCCGCCGGCGCGGCGGTCACCTCGTAGAGCCCGTAGGAAAGCTCGGGGTTGAAGGCGACCGCCCGGTTCGACGGGATCGTCCACGGTGTCGTCGTCCAGATCACCACATCGACACCGCGCAGCGACTGCCGCGCGCCGGTATGGTCGAGCGAGCGGATCACCGGGAACCTGACCCAGATCGTGTGGCTGGTGTGGTCGTGGTATTCGACCTCGGCCTCGGCCAGCGCGGTCTTTTCCACCACAGACCACATGACCGGCTTGGAGCCCTGATAAAGCGTGCCGTTCATCAGGAATTTCATGAAATCCTCGGCAATGACCGCCTCGGCATGATAGTTCATCGTCAGATAGGGGTGTTTCCAGTTGCCGGTCACGCCCAGCCGCTTGAATTCCTCGCGCTGGATGTCGATCCACCTGGAGGCGAAGGCGCGGCATTCGTTGCGCAACTCCAGCACCGGTACCTCGTCCTTGTTCAGGCCCCGGGCGCGATACTGCTCCTCGATCTTCCATTCGATGGGCAGGCCGTGGCAGTCCCAGCCGGGCACGTAGCGCGAATCCCGTCCCATCATCTGGTGCGAGCGTACGATCATGTCCTTGATGGTCTTGTTCAGCGCGTGCCCGATATGAAGGTTGCCGTTGGCATAGGGCGGGCCGTCGTGCAGCACGAAGGAAGGCCGCGTGTCCGCCTTGCCCTTCTCGCGCAGCCGGTCGTAGACGCCGATCTCCTCCCAGTGCTTCAGCCAGCCGGGCTCGCGGTTGGGCAGACCGGCCCGCATCGGGAAATCGGTCTTGGGAAGGTTCAGGGTGTCCTTGTAGTCGGGCAATGTCGTTTCGGGCGTATCGGCGCACATGGTTCGCGTCCTCTGGAAATCGGGTGGTCGGATGTCGGTCGGCGCGGTCTTCCATACGCCTTGTCCCGGCGGCTCGTCTGATCAGAGCGCCGGGCCGCTAATTCGAATGATGATCGACCGTTCATACATCTTGGCTTGGCCTATAGCCCGCGTCGCTGCGGCGGTCCAGAGCCTCGCACGGTCGCAACCGGATGCCGCGATCTATCGGTCGGGCGGTGCGCCGGCCCGGCTTGCCGCCCAGCGGTTCAGCCAGGCGAGTCCGGCCAGAACCAGCCCGAGGCCGAGGAACGAGAACACGCGCAGAAGCCCCGTCAGCCCGGCGGCATCGATCAGGAATACCTTTAGCACCGTCAACCCGATCACCGCGACCGCCACGCGCCTGAGCCGCGTGTCGGCGGTTGTGACGGCCCGGAACAGCAGCCCCGCGCCAAGTGCGAGCATCACGACCGTATAGGTGTAAAGCTCCGGCGCCGAGGTGCCGAGCCCGATGTAGACGCCGCCGTGCCAGAACGCGCGAACGGCCAGCGCAAGCCACAGCAGCACCAGCGCCCCCCCGGCGACCGCCGCCCCCAGCCGCAGCGCTTTCTGCCCCCCGCCGGACCGGGCGAGCCACAACAGCAGCAGCCCCGGCAGCAGATAGGCAACCATCAGCGTATCGAACGGCCACGGGCCGACGACCGGCGCGCCCTCCTTCAGCAGCGGATTGGCCTCGAAGACCGACGCGGCAAGCCCACCGATACCGATCAGCCCGTAAAGCGCAAGCAGCCCGAGCCGCACCTGGCGCAGCCGCCCGCCCTGCTCGAGCCGGCGCAACTGAACCGTGGCCAGCAGCAGCCACACCATGCCCTGCAACGACAGGCTCCAGTAACTGTCGTTCTGCGCCTCACCGGCAACGGCGGTGATCGCCCGGTGCAGCAGGACCGAAACGAATATCCCGCCATAGGCCCAGAAGGCGCTTTCGGCCAGCGCCCGCGCCCGGTTGCGGCCGCGCGGCGCCAGCAGCAGCCATGCCGCCACCAGAGCCGCGAGCGCCGACAGGAACGACAGCAGCACATCGGTCAGCGGCGCATGCAGCGCCCAGCCGATACCGGGGTCACCCGCCAGGCGCCAGCCCAGCACCGCCACCCCGACACTCAGAAACAGGCCCATCTCGCGCAGCCCGAACCGCCGGTCGAGCGCCGCGGCGGCGACGATCAGCACCGACAGCGCCACCGTCAGCGCCGCCTGGCTCAGCAGGACGAACAGCGCCAGCGCGATCAGCGACAGAGCCGACAGCGCCGCATAGGCCATGCGCCGGCGGTCGTCCGGGCCGTCCGCCCGCGCCCACCGCTCGGCCAGCAGCGTCATCAGCGCGGCGAGCGCGATCACGTGCAGCGCCCAGGCCATGCCGGGCTGCGGCAGATAGGCCGGCCACGCCAGATGAATCGCGACCGCCACGGCAGGCGCAAGGATCACCGCCGCCGCCGCCCAGACCGGTTTCCAGACCGGCGCCCGCCCGCTGCGCCAGGCATAGGCAAGCGTACCTGCCACCGCGAAAGCGAGAAACAGTGATACGCCAGTGGGCACCTCGGGCGGAATTTCCGACAGCGGCGTCTGCTGACCGAGGTCGAGCAGGCGCGCGAACAGGAATTTTCCCTGCCAGGCAAGCGCGATCAGACCGATCCCGGGCAGCAGCGCGCTATCGACAAGCGCCCCGGCGCGCCAGCACCAGACCGCCAGCGCGACCAGCAGCACGGTCAGGCAGAGCGCGGCAAGCAGCGCTTCGGCTTCGTTCCAGCCGACGCCGGCCACGATCAGGACCGTGGCCACCGCAATGGCGCCGAAGACGATCCGGACATCGGGCGCGACGGGCTGGTGCGGCGCATCGTCCTTCCTGCGCATCAGGCGCCCGAGCACCGCGGGCGGGCCGGAATGCGCCGGCAGGCGCTCCATGCGCGAACAGGCGAGCGTTCCCAGCCCGACCGCCGTCAGCATCGCCGCAAACCCGGCATAGCCCGCCCCGCCATCGACGAACAGGACCCATGCCGGCGCGATGGCGGCGGCAAGCGCCAGCCACGATACCCAGCGCCATTTCCGCACCCCGTCGATGGCAAGCCCGAGAATCCCCAGCATCCCGAAATAGGAATAGAACAGGCCCGGGTCATCGCTGCCGCCGCCGACGAGAAACGGCGCCGCCGCGCCGCCGACAAGGCCGATGGCGGCAAGGAACGGCCCATAGAACCAGCCGAAGACCAGCGCCACCAACGAGACCGCCACCAGCCCGGCCAGTGCCGCGCCGGGCCCGAGCAGCCCATAGAGCATCCGCGCACCAAAGACCGCGCCGTAGAGAACGACGATTCCCGCGCCGGAAAAGGTCGACGGCAGCAGCGCCGTTGCCCCCGCGTCGTCACCGCCCGAACGCCGGCGTATCCGCTCGCCGGCGGCAATCAGCCCGACCCCCAGCACCGCCGCCAGCGCAACCCGCATGGCGGGCGTCAGGAACCCGGTTTCGATGCCGTAATCGACAAGAAATATCCCGGCCAGCGCCAGCGAGATCGCAGAAAGCACGTAAAACCAGTTCTCGCGCAGCCAGCGGATCAGCCGGTCGGCATGTGACGGCCCCTTGGGCGCAACGGGCTGCGGGGCCGGTGCCTGCACGGCAGGCGGAGCACGGCGGGCGCGCCGGTCCCGGGCCGCCGGCGCCGCATCGGCAGGCGTGGCGGCAGCGCTTTGCTGCGTCGCGCGTTCGGGCGCTTGCCGGTGCGTTGCGATCCATGGCCCGGGAGCGGGCACCGGCGCGATGTCGTGGCCGGGCCGCGCCTCAAGCAGGTCGATCCGACTGCGCAGCACGCCGACATCCCGTCGCAGGTTGAAATACCCGATAGTCAGAACGATCAGCAAGACCGGCAGGGCGAGAACGGCAATCACTGCCAGCGCCAGTAAATCCAAAATCGTTCTCCATACCTTGGTACGCGCCCGTAGGGCCGCGCATGAAATCCCGAACCGAAGGGCCGCCGTTCACTCCTTGCCGAAAAGCCCGGTCAGGGCCCGCCGGACAAGCGATGTGACCGAGGGCCGCGGCAACCTGACGAACGGCAGCGGCCGGCAGACCTCAATCGCGGCAACACCGACCCGCGCGGTCAGCGCGCCGTTCACCACCCCTTCGCCAAAGCGCCGCGACAGCCGGCTCAGCAGCCCGCCGCCGGCAACTGAATGGATCATGTCGTCACCGACCGCAACTGCCCCCGTCGCAACCAGATGCGTCAACACCGAACGGGTGAGCCTGAGGCTGCCGAGCAGCCCCGAGCGCCCGCCATAGATCTCGCCGATACGCCGGATCATCCGCACCGTCGCGAAGAAAGCCGTCACCACATCGGCCAGCGCCAGCGGCACCAGCGCGGTCACCGTTGCCACCTGGCGCGCCGCCGCCTCGACCTCGCGCCGCGCGGCGGCATCGAGCGGCGCCATCAGTTCGGCCTCCGCCAGCCCGAGCAGCGCGTCGGCATCGAAAATGTCTCCCGCGCGCTCGTTCACGCGCTGGCGCGACCAGTCCATCTCCCGGCGCCCCGCATAAAGTGCGTCCAGCCGCCGGACCACCGATTGCGCCGCTTTCAGGTCCTCGGCGGCAAGCGCGGTACCGGCATCGCGATGGATATGGTCGAGCCGCGACAGGCGGAAGAACCCGGCCAGTTCGCGCAGGGCGATCAGCAGCAAGGCGAGAGCAACCGCCAGCAGCAGCCCGAAGGCAAGCGTGCCGAGCGCATCGTTGCGCGCGAACATCGAGGTGACAAAATCCCACGCGGCAACGGAAACGGCAAAACCGACAAATCCGGCCAGCGCACCCCAGAAAAACCGGCCCGGAAGCGAGGTGCGGCGCGCGCCCAGCACCGCCACCGTCTGCATCGCCCGGCCGCCCGGCGGCTCGGGCGCCGGATCGGGCACCGGCGGCGCCTCGGCGGGGCCCGGTACCGCCGGTTCCTCGGCCTCGATTTCGATCATCACCGGCTGCTTGCGGCTGTCGCTCATGTCAGCTTGTCCCCGATCAGGAATTCGGCGGCCCGGTCAAGCCGGATATGCGGCGGGCCCTCGCCCGGCTTCAGCGTTCCGGGCGCCGGTGCGAAATGCATGACCGAATAATCGCCGTCGAGCCACCGTTCGGCCCCGTCGCGGGCCGGCGCCAGCAGGCGCGCGGGGTCAGTAGGCAGTTCGCCCGGATAAAGCGCCGCCTCGCGCCCGGTGTCGATCAGCCGCCCGCGCACCATGCCCAGCGGTTCGCCATCGACATCGCGCTGCTCCTCGACCGTCGCCCGCAACGAGGCGATCGCCATCGCCCTGGTTTTCGCACCGGCGAAATCCGCCCGGTCGCGCGCCTGCCTCAGCAGCGCCTCCATGATCGCGGTCATCGCCTGGTGCTGGCTGTGGTGGATGTGATCGGCCTTGGTGGCGGCGAAGAGCAGCCGGTCCACCCGCTTCAGCCCCAGAAGCCGCGTCAGCCAGGCATTGCGCCCCGGCCGGAAGGCGCCGAGGATATTGTTGATCGACCGGCCCAGATCCTCGATCGCGCGCGGGCCGGAATGAATAGCGCCCAGCAGATCCACCAGCACAACCTGCCGGTCGATGCGCGCAAAGTGGTCGCGGAAGAACGGCTTGACGATCCGCGACTTGTAGGCGTCGTAGCGGCGCTCCATCTCGCGCCGGAGCGTGCCGCGCGCGGGCGCGGCCTCAAGCGGCGGCATGGGGGCGAAGGTCAGCGCGGGCGAGCCCGCCATGTCGCCCGGCATCAGGAAGCGGCCCGGCGTGCAGTCGGAATAGCCGGCAGCCCGCGCCGCCCGCAGGTATCCGACATAGGCATCGGCCAGCGCCTGCGCCCGGGGCTCGTCGAGCGGCGCGGCACCGTCGGTTTCATCAAGCAGCGCAAGAAACCCTGCCGCGGCATCGCGCTGACGCGCCCATCCCAGCACATCGGCCGACCATTCGTCGTAGCTGCGGTTCAGCAGTTCGAGATCGAGCAGCCATTCGCCGGGATAGTCGATGATATCGAGATGCACAGTCCGCGGCCCCGACAGGGCGCCAAGCATCCCCTGCGGCTGCACCTTGAGCGACAACCGGATCTCCGACACCGCGCTGGTGGGTTCAGGCCAGTGCGGCGCCGGCCCGGTCAGCGCGGCAAGGTGCCGTTCGAAGGCGAAGCGCGGTACCGTATCGTCAGGCTGCGGTTGCAGCCAGGCGGCACGGATCGAGCCATTGGCCGCCGCCTGAAACCCCGGCATCCGGCCACGATCCATCAGATTCGCCACCAGCGACGTGATGAAGACCGTCTTTCCGGCCCGCGCCAGCCCGGTCACGCCGAGCCGGATCGTCGGCTCGAAGAACATTTCCGAAACCGCCGCACCGGTGGAATCCACCCCCCGCGCGATTCCGTCCGCTATCCGCCCGATGACCACCTGAACCTCTCGTCTTGCCACGCCCTACATATGGCCGCCCCCCCGCGCTGCCTAGCCCCGGAGCGGCGCAAGTCGCCTGTGGACAGCCGGGGCGCCAGCGGCTAAGCGCCGCCCATGCCCCGCTACGCCCTCAGGATCGAATACGACGGCACGCCCTTTTCCGGCTGGCAGCGCCAGAAGGATCACCCCAGCGTGCAGGCGGCGCTGGAGGCCGCGCTGCGCAGGCTCGACCCGGGCTGCCCGCCCGTCGCCGCCGCCGGGCGGACCGATGCGGGGGTGCATGCGCTGGGTCAGGTCGCCCATGCCGACATGGCGCGCGAATGGGAGCCGTTTCGCCTGTCCGAGGCGCTGAATTATCACCTCAGGCCCGATCCGGTGGCCGTGGTCGCCGCCGCCCAGGTACCCGACGACTGGCACGCCCGCTTTTCGGCCGTCGAGCGGCGCTACCTGTTCCGCATCCTGAACCGGCGCGCCCCTGCGGTGCTGCTGCACGGGCGCGTCTGGCAGGTCGCGCATCCGCTGGCGCTGGCACCGATGCGGGAAGCGGCACGCCATCTGCTGGGGCGGCACGATTTCACCACCTTCCGCGCCGCCGAATGCCAGGCCGACAGCCCGGTGCGAACGCTCGACCAGTTCGATATCGAGGCGGTGGAAACATCCTGCGGGCGCGAAATCCACTTTCATGTCCGCGCCCGTTCGTTCCTGCACAGCCAGGTCCGCAGCTTCGTCGGCACGCTGGAACGGGTCGGGGCCGGGGCATGGCAGCCCGACGATGTGCGCCGCGCGCTGGAATGCCGCAACCGCGCCGCCTGCGGCCCGGTCTGTCCGCCCTCGGGCCTTTATCTGGCCGGGGTCAGCTATCCGCAATCGCCGTTCGAAGGCTGAGGCGGGCACCTGCGACAGGCCGGCGCGGCCGTGGCAAATCGCCGGTCGGCCGCAGATTCAAATCTGCTTTTCGGGAAGCTGGACGATCAGACCGTCGAGCGCATCGGTGACCTTGATCTGGCAGGTCAGCCGCGAAAGCCCGGGCCTGGTCTCGTAGGCGAAATCGAGCATGTCTTCCTCCATCACGTCCATCTCGGGCAACTTCGCCACCCAGTCGGGATGGATGTAGGCATGGCAGGTCGAACAGGCACAGGCACCGCCGCAATCCGCGTCGATGCCCGGAACACCATTGTCGCGAGCGCCTTCCATCACCGTCAGCCCCTTGGCGACGTCCACGACATGTTCCTTGCCGGAATGTTCGATATAGGTGATCCTTGGCACGACTCGATCCTTCTAGCTGCCTGTTCCTGGTGGGCTGGTCCGCTGGCTGACATAGGCCAAACGACACCGCAATGCCAGAGGGCGCGGCCACACACGACAATACGCCTGCGGCAGTCCCCCGCAGGTCCGCCGAACCACCGAACGATCAACCCGACCAACGCGCCACCGTGTTCCAACGGCATCGATGCATGGCCCATGTTCGCTTCCGAAGGATGGCATCGAATCTGGTGTGACGTTTGTGCAAAGCACCCCGTGCGGAAAAAGCCCGCTGGGCACGGCGCGGGCTTCATCCAAACGAGAGCAAAGTCCGCATTGCCGGCTTTTCCAGCAGTCAGCCCCTGTGGCCGTTGAAATCAGAGCATGCGTTCGATGAAGATGGTCGCAAACAGCCCCAGCAGGGCAAAGGCGATGGCGTGGGCGGTGGCATATTGGGCGATGTCGGCCATGTTGCCGCCACGGTTCCTTGCGCGATATCCCCCGAGAAACGCGCCGAATATGGCGCAGAGAATGACGATCATGTGCCTGTTCCGGTCTGTACGCAGCCGATCTAACGGTCGGCCGGGCGATGGGCAAGGGAGGCGATCTCGACCGCGTGTTCGCGCACGATCCGGTCGGATCCGAAACCGTAGCGAGCCCAGCCGAGGGCCTGCTCGCGTTCGCGCCTCGCCTCGGCGTCGCGGCCGAGCAGTTCCAGCGCCGCCGCGCGCATCATCATCAGCGACGACAGCAGTGCTGCATTTTCCGAAGCACGCACCGCCGGCAGGCTCTCGTCGATCAGCGCCATCGCGCCTTCTGGCTGACCGGCGCTGAGCGCGAAGGCCGCAAGCTGCATCGCCACATGGGCGTCCTGAACCTGCGCGTCGGGCAGGGCTCGGTAGGTGCGGGCGGCCGCGACAAAGGCCTGAAGCGCCAGTTCCGGGTCGTCCATCAGCGCCAAGCGCCCCAGCGCGTAGAGCGAAAAGCCGAGGCGGACATCGTTCCAGCCCTCTTCCGTGGCAATCCCGACCGCGCGTTCCGCTGCCGCCTTGCGCCGCCGCTCCGAACCGCGCGGACCCAGGGCGTATTCGATCTCATCGACCCAGGCGCGCGGGGTTTCCGACGCTGCGGCGGTGCCCGCGCGCCGGCCACCCGGGTTCAGGCGGTCGAGAACGGCGGGGAGCGCGGCGGCCACCTGATCGCGTGTCATGCCGTTGGTCAGCGCACCATCGTAGGTGACGCGCAGCATCAGCATGTCGAAACCGGTCAGGACGGTATGGAAGTTGTCGTCGTTGAAAACCGAATCCGGCAGGCGATAAAGATCGTTGAGCGGGCCGACGGCCTGCGCGATCTCCTCGTGCAGGCAATCGCGCGCTTCCTGCGGGCTGACATCGCCGGGAAGGAACACGGTTGCGGTTTCGCGCCGTTCCAGCGTGGTCCAGTCCACCCGGTCGCTGCGCCGCGCCGCGAGAAAGTCCTGCCAGCCGGCAACGCGGGGCACGACGAAGCAGGCTGCGTCGGGGACCGCCCGCTGAAGCGTCCGGCGCGGCATCACCTCGACGACGATCTGCGGCGTCTCGTCCGTTTCGGCGCGGCGGATCGGCAGGCGCGCCTCGCCACGCAGCCGGGCAAGCAGCCGGTCGAGATCCCGTTCCAGCACCGGGTTGGTCGCACCACGCAGCGAGACGGCGATATCGCCCTTGTAACGTGTCAGCCGTTCGAGCGGCCGGCCGTTTTCCAGCATGAAGGTAAGATCGAGGAAATCGGCGGCGAGTGCCGCGTTGCTGCGCAGGCTCGGCCGGACCTGTGGCGCCCCGAAGCTGCGCATCGGCGGCAGGGGATCGGCCGCCGGCGTGTCGCGCTGCGGCGCGTCGTCCGGGGCGGGCGGGCTGCAGGCGGCCACAGCCAGCAGCATCAGCGCGGTACCTAGAAAGCGCGCACCGGGCAGCACCTGCCGGCACCTTTCGGCTGCGCGCCTCACGGAAATTTACACCGGCACTGGGCCGCGATGGGGAGAAAAGACTGCTCGGCCGTGTGCGGCATCCGGGGTGTTCGCCTTCCTTGTCTGAGCAAAGCTATAGTCGCCCGCGCGCCGGGTGAACAGGTGCCATCTCTGCCGCGATCCCGTTACCGAAGCATTGATCGGTCGACGGAGCTGTCAGGTGCCGCAAAAGGTCTGCCGCACCCGCTCGTCGTCCGCCGGCGGCTTTGTCAGTGCGTGGGTTGCCGTATCCGGGCTGGCAAATGGGGTTCGAAGCGCCGCAATCAGCCGATGGACGGGGGCAAGATCACCGGCTTCCGCCGCAGAAATCGCCTCGGCGACCCGGTGGTTGCGCGGGACGATTGCCGGATTGGCGGCGCGCAGGCGGGCAGCGACAGCTTCGGGGGCGGCCCCCTGCGCGACGCGCTGCCGCCACCGCGATTCCCAGGTGTCGAACGGCGCGGGGTCGGTGAATTGCGCCCCGGCGCTTCCGTCGGCAAGCCCGCGGAAGGTATTGGTGAAATCGGCCTGCTGCCGTGCCATGAGGTCGAGCAGCTCAACGGCAAGCGTATCGTCGCCGCCCCGAATCTCGGCCAGACCCAGCTTTGCGGCGAAAACCGCCCCCCACGAGCGTTCCACCAGGGCTGGATAGGCGCCCACCGCCCCCTGCGCGATCCGGACCGCCGTGTCGGTATCCCGATCCAGCAGCGGCACCAGGCAACTGGCGAATTGCGCCAGATTCCATGCCAGCACTCCGGCCTGCCTGTCGAAGGCATAGCGGCCATGACGGTCGATCGAGGAGAACACCGTCTGCGGGTGGTATTCGTCCATGAAGGCACAGGGACCATAGTCGATGGTTTCCCCCGAAATCGCGGTATTGTCGGTGTTCATCACGCCGTGGATGAAGCCGGCTCCCATCCACCGCGCAACCAGATCCGCCTGGCGGGCGATCACCGCGTTCAGCAGGTCGAGCGGCCCTTCCGCCTCCGGGAAATGGCGCACGATGGCGAAATCGGCCAGCAGGCGCAGCGCCTCGATATCCTGCCGGACGGCAAAGAACTGGAAGGTTCCGATGCGCAGGTGGCTGGCGGCGATGCGGGTCAGCACGCCACCCGGCTCCGGCCCGTTCCGGCGCACGCTTTCGCCGGTTGCCACCACGGCGAGCGAGCGCGTCGTCGGGATGCCGAGCGCATGCATCGCCTCGCTGACGATGAACTCGCGGATCGCCGGCCCGAGAGGCGAGCGCCCGTCGCTGCCGGGCCGGCTGAAGGCGGTCCGCCCCGATCCCTTGAGCTGGATGTCGCGGCGCCGTCCGCGCCGGTCCATGACCTCGCCCAGAAGCAGCGCCCGCCCGTCGCCCAGAACGGGGGAGAAGCCGCCGAACTGATGCCCGGAATAGGCCTGCGCCAGCGGCTCGGATCCCATGGCCACCGCATTTCCCGAAAGCACCGCGATCCCTTCGTCCGATTGCAGCGCCGCAGGGTCGATGCCCAGATCGGTGGCCAGCACGCGGTTCAGCAGCACCAGTTCGGGCCGGGCAACCGGAACCGGCGGCTGGCGGACATAGAAACGCTCCGGCAGGCGGGCGTAGCTGTTGTCGAACGGAATTTGCAGGGTCATCGCAGGCCTCCTGCCGATCCATATAGGGGGCCGGCGGCAGAATTCAGCAGGCGCGCCCGCTCAGGTATCGCGCCGTTTCAGCCGCGCCGTCATCAGGCAGTAGCGGTCGCGCTTCACGAAACCCATCCGACGGTAAAGCTCGGCCGCCGCGCTGTCGCGGTCGACCTCCAGATGAAGCGCGGCCACACCGGCATCGCGCAATGCCGGCAGCAGCGCCGTGATCGCCTCGCTGCCCATGCCGCGCGCCCGTACCGCGCGGCGAATCCAGAATTCGTCGACCCATCCGTCGATGCCGCCCATCTCGATCGACCAGCCGAACGAGATCGAGATGTAGCCCACCGGCGATTTGCGCGGCCCGAGCGTGTAGATCACGCCATGCGGGCAGCCCTCCAGCAGCGGGACGATGGCATCCATCCGCGTTTCGGCACTCTGCTCGATGCCGGTTTCTTCGTGAAAGGCGGCGACCATGGCCAGGACCCGGTCGAGATCCTCCGTTTTCGCCAGATGCAGTTTGGTGCTCACGGGAACCTCTCGATGGCTGGCCGTCCGGCCGCGTGGTGACGGACGGTGCGGGTCACAGGCGTGCGAGCCGGTCCGCCAGCAGGTCGAAGAACGCCGGCGCATCGACCTTGGCGATGA
The DNA here is from genome assembly GCF_047971885.1 of Tropicimonas sp. NCBI lineage: Bacteria > Pseudomonadati > Pseudomonadota > Alphaproteobacteria > Rhodobacterales > Roseobacteraceae > Tropicimonas > Tropicimonas sp. The sequence continues at coordinate 22,212 of NZ_JBKEAE010000146.1, forward strand.
AGTTTGCGTTCGGTGCACGCCCGCTCACACCCCACCAGTCGGCGACGGTCATGCCGCGGGTCAGATCGCTTGCCGTTTCGATCTCGACATTGATGAACCGGCCCTCGAAAAGCCCGGGCTTCAGCAGATGGGCGATCACGCAGGGGTCGTGCAGGGGGCCACCGTTTCCGCCGTATTTCTCGATGTCGAAACGTTCGTAGAAATCCAGCCAGCCGCAGACGGCGCGGCTGACGGGTGTGCCGAGCGCCGCGATCCGGTCGAGCCATTCGCGCGTGATCAGCGCCTGATGGGTCACGTCGAGCGGCATCATGGTGATATCGACACCGGATTGCATGACGATATCCGCCGCTTCCGGATCGACGTAGATGTTGAATTCCGCCGCAGGCGTGATGTTCCCGCCCTCGAAGAATCCGCCCCCCATCAGCACGATCCCGGCCAGACGGCCGGCAATGTCGGGGGCGCGTTTCAGCGCGGTGGCGATATTGGTCAGCGGCCCGAGCGGGCACAGCGTGACCGTGCCGGGCGGATGGCGCCGCACCTGATGAATGATCGCCTCGACCGCGGACAGATCCGATACCGGCATCGTCGGTTCGGGCAGGTCGCACCCGTCGAGCCCGGATTTGCCGTGCACGTGTTCGGCCGTGATGAGCATGCGTTCCAGCGGATGCCCGCAGCCTTCGTGAACCGGCATGTCGGGGCGCCCGGCCAGTTCGCACACCACCCGCGCATTGCGCGAGGTCTTGATCAGGGGCACGTTGCCGGCGACGACGGTGATGGCGAGCACGTCGAGCTCTTCGGGGCTGGCCAGCGCCAGCAGGATCGCCACGGCGTCGTCCTGACCCGGGTCGGTATCGATGATAATCTTGCGCGGCGGCATGGCGGCACCCTTGCTCTGTCGATGCGCGAGCTTGGCCGCGAGGTGGCGGATTGTCCAGCCTCAGACCTGTGCAAGCCGGGTGCTGACCCGCGCGCCGGCCTCGAGCGTCTGGTGCACCGGGCAGCGGTTGGCGATGTCGAGCAGGCGCCGGCGCTGGTCGTCGTCGAGCGGCCCGAAAAGGTGGACGACACGGGTGAAATGGTCGATGCGGCTGCCATCGCAATTCTCGCAATCCCGCGCGTGCACCTTAGAATGGGTCACATCGACATGCACATGTTCAAGTGGCAGCCCCTTGCGGCGCGCATACATCCGGATCGTCATCGAGGTGCAGGCGGCAAGCGCGGCGGCGAGAAACCCGTAGGGCGACATGCCGCGGTCGGTGCCGCCGTATGCCTCGGGCTCGTCAGCGAGCGTGTGGTGAAAGGGACCGGAGGTGATGTCCTGCAGGAAGCCCTCGGGGGTGACCTCGGACGCACGAATCACGCCCTCGGGCGCGCCGGGGGGCGGCGCGGGCGGGTGCAGATCGACGTAACGCCCGGCCCAGGCTGCGACGATTTCGGCCACGTATTCGGCATCTTCGGCGCGGGTGATCAGGTGATCGGCGTCGTCCAGTGAAATGAAGCTCTTGGGGTGATGCGCGGCGACGAATATCCGCGCGGCGTTTTCGATTCCGACCACGTTGTCGCGCGGGGCGTGCAGCACCAGAAGCGCCTTGCGCAGGGCATGCACCGCCTCGATCAGCGATGCCTCGCTCACGTCACGGACGAAATCGCGACCGATGCGGACGGGCCGGCCGCCCAGATCCACCTCGGCCACGCCTTCGGCGTCGATCCGGGCCAGCGCGTCTTCGAAATGGCGGGTAACATGCGACGGATCGGCCGGCGCGCCGATCGCGACCACGGCGCGGGCGCTTTCGATATCGCCGGCGGCCTTCAGCACGGCCGAACCGCCCAGCGAATGCCCGATCAGCAGCGCCGGCGCCATCCCGCGCCCGGCAAGAAAGCCCGCCGCCGCCCGGATATCCTGCACGTTGGTGGCGAAGGTGGTATTTTCGAACTCGCCGCCGGAATGGCCGAGCCCGGTGAAATCGAAGCGCAACACCGCGATTCCCATGCTTGCCAGCCGCTGGGCGATGCGCCGCGCGGCAAGGATATCCTTGGAGCACGAAAAGCAATGGGCAAACAGCGCGGTGGCGAGCAGCGGCCCCTCGGGCAGGTCCAGCCGGGCGGCAAGCGGGGTTCCGTCGGCTCCGGTGAAGGTGATGCGTTCCATGATGCTCTCCTCCCGTTTCCGCAATAGGACTCGGCACGCGGCAGGGCAAGCCCGCGATGCCGCGCGACGTTGCAGGGCGCGCCCGCGCGGATCACCCTGCCCCGGCAGCCGACGGGGTCCGATGCGGGCGGTGCGTGGCGGATCGGTCGCGCAGCGGCCGGCTGATAGGTGCGGCGGTGCCTATCCCCCGAGGTTCAGCCGCCGCGCCCCATCAGCCGCGCATCGAAAGGATAGTGTGTCAGGTTCTCGAAACCGCTGTCGGTGATCAGAACCTGGTCCTCCAGCTTGATCGAGAAATCGCCGCCTTCCTCGCCGACCAGTGCCTCGACGCAGAGCACCATGCCGGGTTCCAGCGCGTAATCCCACGCGCCGTCGTGATAGGTGTCGGGGTAATCGACATGGGGCCATTCGTCGCAAAGCCCGACACCGTGATACTTGCAGGAATATTTCTGCTTCCAGTATTCGGGTGCAAGTTGGTGGCCGCCATGTACCAGTTCCCCGATGGTCACGCCGGGGCGCAGCATCGCCATGTTTTCGGCTATGTGCTCGTGCGCATGGCGCATCGCCGCCACCATGTCCTGCCGCGGTCTGCCCGCGCCTATCCACCAGGTACGCGAGATGTCGGTGCAGATACCGTAGGGTCCGATCAGGTCGGTGTCGAAGGCGAGGATCTCGTCTTCCTGCAATATGCGCGGTCCGCACTCCTGAAACCACGGGTTGGTGCGCGGGCCGGTCGCCAGCAGCCGGGTTTCGATCCATTCGCCGCCGCGCCGGATGTTCTCGGCGTGCAGCACCGCCCAGATCTCGTCTTCGCTCATGCCCGGCCGGGCGGCGGCCTGCATCGCCGCCATCGACGCCTCGCAGGCGTTGATCGAACAGCGCATGGCAAGAATCTCGTCCGCGCCCTTGACCGAACGGGCCTTTTCGGTGACCTCCTCGCCTTCCATCACCTCGAAGTCGCGGGCCTCGAAGGCGCGCAGTCCGTGCACCATGATCTTGTCGATGGCGAGCCGCCGGTTGCTGCCCGCGTGAGCGGCCATGACCTCGGCCACCTGACCGGCAAAGTCGTGCGCCGCTTCCGGCCCCCGGTCGCCGACCGAGAAATAGAACATCAACGCGCCCGAGCGCACCTCGCGCACCAGCGGCGCATGATCGGCCAGAAAGGGCGAATTCTTGTAGTCCCACAGCACCATGTAGCCATCGGCGCAGAGCAGGCAGGCGCGGAACGGATTATGCGCGTTCCAGAGCTGCATGTTGGTGGTGTCGGTCGCATAGCGGATGTTGAGCGGATCGAACATCAGCAATCCGCCGTAGTCGCGCTCGACGATGTGGCGCGTCAGCCGCTTCCATCTGAACTCGCGCATCGCGGGAAGATTCGGAAGCGCCAGCCCCGCCTCCTCCCATTCGCGCAGCGCCAGCAGGGTGGGGCCGATCTCGATGCGGTCGTTGTCGTTTGGGGTACCGTCGGCCAGGGTAGCCCCCCGGGAAGGATCGATCTTGCGGCGGTCGCGGGAATACTGGTGCATCTGGCAACTCCTCTGGCTGATCCAGCGTCGCGACAAACCGTCAGCGCCGTCCGGCCCGAATGCGACGGCTGCGGTCGCTTTCGGGCCGGTGTTCGCGGAAGCGGTGCGGCGACTGCCGCAATCCGGTGAAATCCGCGCCTGATTCTATTCCGGTCAATTGGTCTGCGGTTCCGGAACTGCTCGTCTGCGCTAGCGGGCTTGCATCGATCCTCGACTGGTGGCCAGACGCCACTCGTTCGGACAGACGCGGCGAAAGACGGTATTAAGCCCATTGTGACGCGAATGAGCAAGGCACCCGGGCGCGGAACAAGGCCGAAGGCCGCCGCGCCGGCGCATGGCCGTTCCCGCGGCCAGGCGCTTTGGTAACACAAGCGCAGCGCTCGTATTGCGCGCAGACGTGGCTGCATAAAGCGCCACGTTCAGCCGTCGGAGCGCCCGGCCACGGCCATGCGCCGGCGCGGCTTGCATCTCACGCGAAAGGCAGCTTCGTCCCGCATTGCCGACGTTGCAAACGGTCGGTTCTGGAGGCCGCCGGTATCAGGCCGAAAGCCGCGCCGCCTCGCGTGCCAGCGCCTCGATTCCCGCCCAGTCGCGCGCATCGAGCAGGCCCTTGGGCGCGACCCAGCTTCCGCCGACGCACAGCGTGTTCGAAAGCGCCAGATACTGGGCGGCGTTCGCCGCGCTTACGCCGCCGGTCGGGCAGAAGCGGACCTGCGGGATCGGCGCGCCGATCCCCTTGAGCGCGGCCACCCCGCCCGAGGCTTCGGCGGGAAAGAACTTCTGTACCGTGTAGCCGCGTTCGAGCAGGCGCATCGCCTCGCTGGCGGTGGCGGCGCCGGGCAGCATCGGCAGATCGGCCTCTTCGCAGGCGTCGAGAAGCCGGTCGGTGGCGCCGGGGGATACACCGAACAACGCGCCGGCATCCCTGGCGGCCTGAACGTCGGCGGGGGTCAGAAGCGTTCCGGCGCCCACGATCCCACCCTTGACCTGCGCCATGCGCGCGATCGCGTCGAGCGCGGCCGGGGTGCGCAATGTCACCTCCAGCACCGGCAGGCCGCCAGCGACCAGCGCCTCGGCCAGCGGCCGCGCCAGATCGGCGTCGTCGATCACCAGAACCGGAATCACCGGCGCCAGCGTGCAGATCTGTTCGGTTTCGTGGCTTGCGTGCTGCGGGGTGATCATCGGCTTTCTCCTGTCCCAGCGGATTGCCCGGTCCTGGCGCCGTTTTCCCAAGCCCTCCGCCGGTTTGCAAGCGGTCAGAGTATCGCGCAGGCACCGGTGGTGGCCGGGCCGGCGTTGCGGCGGAAGGTGGCGAACAGCTCGCGGCCGAGCCCATGGGCGTTGCCCGAAAGATCGGCTTCGGCGACCGGCCGGTCGGCAAAGCCATCCTCGAGCACGTCAAGCGTGCCGGCAACGGCGTCGACACGGATCAGATCACCGTCGCATACGCGGGCGATGGGGCCGCCCGAGGCCGCCTCGGGGCAGACGTGGATCGCCGCCGGCACCTTGCCGCTGGCCCCCGACATGCGCCCGTCGGTGACCAGCGCGACCTTCAGGCCACGGTCCTGCAACACCGCAAGTGTCGGCGTCAGGCTGTGAAGCTCGGGCATTCCGTTGGCGCCCGGCCCCTGAAAACGGACGACCACCACCGTATCCCGGGTAAACTCGCCGGCGCGGAACGCCACCTTGACCGATTCCTGATCGTGAAAGACGCGGGCGCGGGCCTCGATGATGCGACGCTCCGGCGCGACGGCCGATACCTTCATCACCCCGGTGCCCAGCGATCCGGACAATTGCTTCAACCCGCCGGTCGCCTGAAACGGGGTGCTTGCCGGGCGCAGGACTTTCTCGTTCAGGCTTTCGCCGGCACCGTCCTGCCAGATCAGTTCGCCATCCTTCAGTTTCGGCTCGCGGGTGTAAAGCTCCAGCCCGTCGCCTGCCACGGTGCGGGTGTCGGGGTGCAGCAGGCCCGCGTTCAGCAACTCGCCGATCATGAACCCGAGCCCGCCCGCGGCGTGGAAGTGAGTCACGTCGGCCAGTCCGTTGGGATAGACCTTGGCCAGAAGCGGCGTGACCTCGGAAAGCGCCTCGAAATCCTCCAGCGCAAGCTGGACACCGGCGGCGCGTGCCATGGCCGGCAGATGCAGCACGAGGTTGGTCGAACCGCCGGTCGCCATCAGCCCGACGATCCCGTTGACGAAGGCGCGTTCGTCCAGCACCTCGCCCACCGGGCGGTAATCGTTGCCAAGCGCGGTGATCGCCAGCGCACGCTTTGCCCCGGCGGCGGTCAGCGCGTCGCGCAGCGGCGTGTTGGGGTTGACGAAACTGGCGCCGGGCAGATGCAGGCCCATGAACTCCATCAACATCTGATTGGTGTTGGCCGTACCATAGAATGTGCAGGTACCCGGCCCGTGATAGGAGGCCATCTCGGCCTCCATCAGCTTGTCGCGCCCGACCTCGCCGGTGGCGAATTGCTGGCGCACCTTTGCCTTTTCATCGTTTGGCAGGCCGCTGGTCATCGGGCCGGCAGGCAGGAAGACGGCCGGAACATGCGAGAACGCCGCCGCCGCCATGATCAGCCCGGGCACGATCTTGTCGCAGACACCGAGATAGACCGCCGCATCGAAGGTGTTGTGCGACAGCGCAACGCTGGTTGCCAGCGCGATCACATCGCGGGAAAACAGGCTCAGTTCCATGCCCGGCTGGCCCTGCGTGACCCCGTCGCACATCGCCGGAACGCCGCCGGCGACCTGGGCGGTGGCACCCGCCTCGTGTGCGGCCTTGCGGATCAGATCGGGGAAACGTTCGAACGGCTGATGCGCCGACAGCATGTCGTTATAGGCGCTGACGATCCCGAGGTTGGGTGCGCGTCCGGCGGCAAGCTCGGCCTTGTCTGCACCCATCGCGGCATAGGCATGTGCCTGGTTGCCGCAGGTCAGATGCGCGCGCGCCGGCCCGTCCCCGGCGGCACGGCGCATGCGATCGAGATAGGCGCCACGGCTTTCCCGGCTGCGTTCGGTGATGCGTGTGGTGACTTCGGCGACCGTGGGGTTGAGCGGCATGGGACTCGTTCCTTCGCGTTTGTCGCGGCCTAGCAGGTTAGCGCTAACTGGTCAATTCCAGTGCAATGGTGCGCCGTTTTCGCCCGTCCGCGCAGCATTTCACGAAAATATGGCAAAAGCCATGGCGAAGCGAAAGCGACGCCAGCCTGCGCCGGGGCTTTATCCCGGCGCGGGGTTTCGCTAGGTGCTGCGCATGACAGCGAACATGCCCGATCTCCCCGTTATCCGCCTGATGCCCAGGGGCGATGCCCGCGCCATCAGGCATGGCTTCCCGTGGGTCTATGCCAACGAACTGGTGACCGATCGCCGGACCCGGGCGCTCGCCCCCGGCGCCGTCGCGCTTCTTGAGGATACCGAGCGGCGGCCGCTTGCCGTCGTTGCGGTCAACCCGAACTCGAAGATCATCGCCCGTGTGCTCGACCGGAGACCGGATACCGCAATCGACCGGGGCTGGATCGCCACCCGCATCGCGCATGCGCTGGCGCGGCGCGAACGGCTGTTCGACGGGCCGTTCTACCGTCTGGTCCATGCCGAGGCCGACGGGCTGCCCGGTGTGATCGTCGACCGCTTCGGCGATGCGGCGGTGATCCAGCCCAATGCCGCCTGGGCCGACCGGATGGCGGACGATCTGGTCGGCGCCCTGCGCGAGGTTGCCGGAGTTTCGGCGATTGTCGTCAACGGTACCGGACGGGCGCGGGCGCTGGAGGGCCTGCGTGAGGAAACGCGGCTGGCCTGCGGCGTGCTTGACGGTCCGGTCGCGGTGCCGATGAACGGTGCGGTCTACATGGCCGACCTGCTTGGCGGCCAGAAGACGGGCCTGTTCTACGATCAGCGCCCGAACCATGCCTTTGCCGCCCGGATGGCGCCGGCTGCCCGGGTGCTCGACGTGTTTTCGCATGTGGGCGGCTTCGGGCTGGCGGCGCTGGCCGGCGGGGCAGCCAGCGCGCTGGCGGTCGACGGTTCGGCCGCCGCGCTGGAACTGGCGGAAGCCGGGGCGCGTGCCTCGGGCGTGGCGGATCGTTTTGCCACCCGCAAGGGCGATGCCTTTGCAGTGATGGAGGCGCTGGTGGCCGAAGGGGCGGCATTCGATCTGGTGGTCTGCGATCCGCCCGCATTCGCCCCGTCGCGCAATGCGCTCGACGCCGGCCTGCGCGCCTATGAGCGGGTGGCGAAGCTGGCTGCGCCGCTTGTGGTGCCGGGTGGCTATCTGGCACTGTGTTCTTGCTCGCACGCCGTTGATCTGACGCGGTTCCGCAATGCCTCGGCGCGCGGCATCGGGCGGGGCGGGCGGCGCGCGCAGATCCTGCACACCGGCTTTGCCGGGCCGGATCACCCGATGCTGCCGCAACTGGCCGAAAGCGGCTACCTCAAGGCACTGTTCTTCAGGCTCGACTGATGCGTGTGATGATCGACGCCTGCGTGCTTTACCCGACCGTCATGCGCGAGATGGTGCTCGGCGTCGCCGGCGCGGGGCTGTTTGTTCCGCTGTGGTCGGAACGAGTCCTTGGGGAATGGGCCCGCGCCGCCGCCCGCCACGGTTCGGCGCAGGAGCTTCAGGCGCGCGGTGAGATCGCGCTGGCCCGGGCCCGCTGGCCACAGGCCTGCGTTACCCCACGCGAAAGCGACCTGAAGCGGCTGTGGCTGCCCGATCCGAACGACATTCACGTTCTGGGCGCCGCCATCGCCGGATCGGCCGATCTGATCCTGACCCTGAACGCCAGGGATTTTCCGCGTCATACGCTGGCCGAGGAGGGGCTGAACCGCGCCGATCCCGACGGTTTCCTGACCGGCCTGTGGCAGGAGCAGCCCGGCCCGGTCGCCTCCGTTGCCGCTGCGGTTCTGGCCGAAGCCGAGCGGCTCGACAACGCGCCGCACGACCTGCGCCGGCTGCTGAAGAAGGCGCGCCTGCCGCGGCTGGCCAGGGCGCTGACCGCCTGACGGATTATCCTTCGATCCGGGGCGTCGTGTTCCAGCGCGCCTCGCGCGCCTCGATGGCAGCGATGCGCTGGTCGGTGCCGGGGTGGCTGAGCAGCCATGCCGGCGTTCCCGCACCAGGGCCGCCGCTCAGATGCTCCAGCTTGCGGAACAGGCTTTTCTGCGGCCCGGTGCCGATGCCGGACTTGACCAGCAGCGCCGAGGCATAGGAATCGGCCTCGTATTCGTCCTGCCGGCTCAGGCGCGCGGCCAGCAGCGCGGTCAGACCCGAGGCGATCATTGCGCCGAGGCCGTGCAGAAACCGGTTCAGCACTGTCGCCAGTGTCATGCGGATCGCGTTCTGGCCGGAGAAGTCGATCATCCGTCGTCGTGAATGGCCAAGCGCCACATGGCCCAGTTCGTGCGCGATCACGCCGGCCAACTCCTCGGCCGAAACCTCGCCGGCCAGATAACGGTCGTAAAAACCGCGGGTGATGAAGATCCGTCCGTCCGGCGCGGCCAGGCCGTTGATCGGCGCGACCTCGTAGATGTGAACCCTGATCCGCTCCAGGTCCAGCGCCTGCGCCATGCGATCGGTCAGCCGCCGGAGCCGTGCATCGGCCAGCTCGCTGGAGCGGGCATCAAGCTCGCGCGCCGTGCGCCAGACGGAAAACTGGTACATCACCAGCCCGTAGGCAAGCATCATCAGCAGGGGCAGAAACTTGATCATGGGCAAGATATGGGGTGCAATCGCGCGCCGGGCAAGCGCTGCCACGCCTATCGCGGTGCCGTTGCCACGGCGCGCCGCTGCGCGAGGCTGACCCACAACACCGCGCCGGTAATGGCAAACGCACCGGCCAGCCCCAGCGGTCCGGGCGGCGTGGCGAAGATCAATATGTCGAACAGCAGCGCCCAGACCAGCCCGGTATAATCGAAGGGCGCCAGCACCGAGACGGGCACGCGCGCCACGGCCTCGGTCGCCGCGATATGTGTCAGACCGCCGAGAAGCCCCGCCCCGGTCAGCAGCATCAGCGTTTGCGGGTCGGGGCTGACCCAGCCGAACGGCCGGCTGGCAAGGCCCACCAGCGTTCCGGTCACGGCAAAATAGAAGGCGATGGTCGCGGGGCGTTCGGTCGCCGTCATCGTCTTCACATGAACGCGGACGAAGGCCATGGTGAAGGCGAAGCCAAGTCCGGCAAGAATGCCGGCCAGAGCACCGTTGCAGGGCAATCGCAGCGATTCCCATATCATCGCCAGCACCCCGGCGAACCCCAGCGCCGTGGCGCCGATCACCATCGGGCCGATGCGTTCGCGGGCGATCAGTGCCGCCATCGGCAGAACGATGATCGGCGCCAGATAACCGAGCGCCTGCGCATTGGCCACGTTCAGGTAGCGCAGCGACAGGAACGACAGCGCCATCGAGATCACGCCGAACAGGCTGCGGGTCAGGTGCTTGCCCGGATGGGCGGTGCTCAGCGCTGCGGGCAATTCCCGCCGGATCGCCATATAGGCGAGGATCGGCAACAATGCCGCGCCCGAACGCCAGAAGATGATCTGTCCCAGCGGCACGGTTGCCGAAACCTCGTGCACCACCGCCGACATCGTGGTGCCGAGCAGCGTCGCGCAAAGGTAAAGAAGGATGCCGGGAAGCACGGGCATGGGGCGCCTCGGAGCGGAATAGCCGTCGATAGCGCTAACCGAAATAATCCGCAAGCTCAGCGTAGTATTCGCATGCCACGGTCGATCCCCTCCAGCGTCATCGGGACCATGCGCCCCTCGAAAATCTCGCCGATCATCCTGATCGACTGGGTATGGCGCCAGTGGCGTTCGGGGCTCGGGTTGATCCACAGCGCATCGGTCCACTGGCCGAGGGCGCGGCGCAGCCAGGTCTCGCCCGATTCGTCGTTCCAGTGTTCGTTGGCGCCGCCCTTGTGCACGATCTCGTAGGGGCTCATCGAGGCGTCGCCGACAAAGATGCACCTGTAATCGGGCCCATAGGTATTCAGCACCTCCCATGTCGGGGTCTGTTCGCTCCAGCGGCGGGCATTGTCGCGCCAGACGCCTTCGTAAAGACAGTTGTGAAAGTAATAGTGCTCAAGATGCCTGAACTCGGATCGGGCGGCCGAAAACAGTTCTTCCACCACCCTGACGAACGGATCCATCGAGCCGCCCACGTCGAGAAACAGCAGCACCTTGACCGCGTTGCGCCGCTCGGGGCGCATCTTCAGGTCGAGATAGCCGTGATCGGCGGTGGCACGGATCGTGCTGTCGAGGTCCAGTTCCTCGTGCGCGCCATGCCGCGCCCACTGGCGCAGCCGTTTCAGCGCCACCTTGATGTTGCGGGTGCCAAGTTCGACCGTATCGTCGAGGTTGCGGAACTCGCGCCTGTCCCACACCTTGGCCGCGCGCCGGTGGCGGCTTTCGTCCTGTCCGATGCGCACCCCCTCGGGATTGTAGCCATAGGCGCCGAAAGGCGAGGTTCCGGCGGTTCCGATCCACTTGCTGCCACCCTGATGGCGGCCCTTCTGCTCCTCCAGCCGTTGTTTCAGCGTCTCCATCAGCCTGTCGAAACCGCCGAGCGCCTCGATCTCGGCCATCTCCTCGGGCGTCAGGTGTTTCTCGGCCATCCTGCGCAGCCAGTCGGCCGGCAGGTCGATCGCCTGAAGGACCTGTTCGGCAGAAATCGTTTCCAGCCCCTTGAAGGCAGCGGCGAAAGCGCGGTCGAACCGGTCGAGGTGGCGTTCGTCCTTCACCATGGCGGTACGGGCGAGATAGTAGAAGCCGTCGATGTCATAGGTGACCAGCCCCGCGCTCACCCCTTCGAGGAAGGAAAGAAACTCGCGCAGCGAAACCGGCACGCCACCCGCGCGCAGGGACTGGAAAAAAGGCAGGAACATCGGGCGCTCCCATTGTTCGGGTGTCCCACATTTCCCGCTGATCGGGCGATCGTCAACCGGGCCGTCATACCGGCATATTGACGAACGACCCGATTCGCCTTCGCGTGGCAGCACTGAGCCCTTAACCCCGATCAAGCAAGGCGCCAAGACGCGAAACAACACCGAAGTCCGTCGCCTCAGAGCATGTCGAGCGGCGCGGGCCCTGTCGGCGGCGGGAAAAGAGCGTCGAGCCGCGCGCGGATCCCGTCGCTCAGGACAACATCTGCCGCGGCCGCAATCTCGTCGACATGAGACACCTGCCCGGCCTTGGGAATGGCGATCACGCCATCCTGGTCCAGCAGCCAGGCCAGCGCGAGTTGCACCGGGGAGATCCCGGCCTCGTGCGCAAGTGCCGCGATGTCCCGGTTGCGCAACAACCGTCCCTGTTCCATCGGCGAATAGGCCATGACCGGTACCCCGCGTGCGCGCGCCTGCGGCAGCAGGTTCCATTCGATGCCCCGGCGCATCGGGTTATAGAGCACCTGATCGGTCGCGACGGCATCGCCGCCGGGGATGGCCGAAAGCTCTTCCAGATCGGCTGCGTCGAAGTTGGAAACGCCCCAGCGTGCAATCTTGCCCGACGCGACCAGCCGCTCGAACCCCGCCACCGTTTCCGACAGCGGAACGCCGCCGCGCCAGTGCAGCAGGTAGAGATCGAGCCGGTCAGTGCCGAGCCGCCCGAGCGAGCGCTCGCAGGCCTCCTGCACGCCCCGCAGCGAGGCATTGTGCGGGTAAACCTTCGAGACGAGGAAAACCTCGTCGCGCCGCCCGGCGATCGCCTCGCCGACAAGTTCCTCGGCGGCACCGTCGCCATACATTTCGGCGGTGTCGATCAGCGTCATGCCCAGATCCAGCCCCCGGCGCAACGCGCGGATTTCCTCGGCCTGGCGACTGCGGCTGTCGCCGACGTGCCAGGTGCCGAGGCCAAGCGCGGGCACACGCGCACCATCGGGAAAGCTCACGGTTTTCATCGCGGAGACTCCTTTCCGGTGCGGCCGCAACCCGAAGCCTAGCGGCAACGGCGGATATGAAAAAGGGCGCCCCTCCGGACGCCCCTTCGGCGCTTTGTCGCGGCAGGCGCTACTCGAGGGTCAGTGCCACGAAGCGCGGCTCGCCGCCGCGGCGGATAAGCAGCAGGATCGACTTGCGGCCGCCTTCCCTGGCATCGGCGACGCGCGCCTCGAACTCGTCGACCGACGCCACCGCAACCTGCCCGGCCTGGGTGATGATATCACCCTCGCGCAGCCCCTTTTCGTAAGCTTCGGACGATTCGTCGACCGCCTTGACCAGAAGCCCGGCCTCGTCGGGATCGAGACCCATCTCCTCGACGATCTGCGGCGTCAGCGCGGTAACCGTCATGCCGAGAACATCCGCATCCTGCGCTTCACCCGCATCCTCGCTCGCGGCGGCGGGCACCGCACCCTCGGCGGTCTCGCGACGGCCAAGGGTGACCATCAGCGTCTCGGTCTTGCCGTCGCGGTAGACGATGACGCGCACCGCCTTGCCCACGTCGGTATTGCCGACCTGCTGAACAAGCTCGCGGGTGTCGCCCACCTCGACGCCGTCGAACGAGGTGATCACGTCGCCCGCCTTCATCCCGGCCTCTTCCGCCGGGCCGTCGGGAACGTCGGTCACCAGCGCGCCGCGCGCGTTATCGAGCCCGATCGCCTCGGCAACGTCGTCGGTCACGTCCTGAATGCGTACGCCCAGCCAGCCGCGACGGGTCTCGCCGAATTCCTTGAGCTGGTGGATGACGTTCTCGGCCACCCGGCTCGACATGGCGAAGCCGATGCCGATCGAGCCGCCGTTGGGGCTGAGAATCGCGGTGTTCACCCCGATCACCGCACCATCCATGTTGAAGAGCGGTCCGCCCGAATTGCCCCGGTTGATCGCGGCGTCGGTCTGGATGAAATCGTCGTATGAGCCCGAAAGCGCCCTGCCCCGCGCCGAAACGATGCCGGCGGAGACCGAAAAGCCCTGCCCGAGCGGGTTGCCCACCGCCAGCACCCAGTCGCCGACGCGGGACTTGTCCGAATCGCCCCACGAGACGAACGGCAGCGGTGCCTCGGCCTCGACCTTGAGCAGCGCGAGATCGGTATTCGGATCGGTGCCGACAACCTCGGCCGGCAGTTCCCTGCCGTCCATGAACTCGATCGAGATCTCGTCGGCCTGTTCGATGACGTGGTTGTTGGTGACAATGAAGCCGTCTTCGGAGATCACGAAGCCGGACCCGAGCGCCGACGACCGCTGCGGGCGCCGCTGGTCGCCGCCCGGCCCGTTGCGCTCCATGAAGTCGCGGAAGAAATCCTCGAAGGGCGAGCCTTCGGGAACGATCGGGCCACCATCGCCGAATCCGATCGAGGCGACGGTGGTCGATGTGGTGATATTCACCACCGCCGGGCTCACCTTGTCGGCAAGATCGGCGAAGCTCTCGGGCGCGGCGCGGGCATGCGCGCCCACGGCCTGGGCGATGAGCAAAGCCAGACCGAGCAGGAAACCCGGCACCAGCCGCGACGGGATCATCCCGGCTCGCGGCCGGGGCACGGGGATGATGTTGGAGGTCACTCGATATTCCTTCATGTCCGTTACCCGCATCGCGCGGGTCGTTGGTTGTTCCTGAATGCGCGAGCGCGAGCACTCGGCCGCAATGTTGGATTTGGGGGTCGGCGTGGCAACTCAAAGGGCCATCGCGCGGCGTCACGTCTCTGTGACGCTTCGGCGATGGCCGGGGAACGGCCCGCAGCCCCTTCGCATCTGGGGAAAGTGTCTCAGGCCGACAGGAAGTTCGCAAGCCAAAGAAGCAGCCCGCCCAGGGTAATCGCCAGCAACCCGAGCAGCCGGCGGGTTTCCACCGGCATGGCGGCCAGCGCCTGCAATATCTCGTCGATACGCGAAGGGGCCAGCGCAAGCACCAGCCCCTCCAGAACGAATACCAGCCCGAGGCCGAGCAGGAGGGCCGACATCACTCCGCCGTGCGGCCGCGGCCGTCGGACCCGGCGAAGAAATCGAAGAACTCGCTGTCGGGCGCGATGACCATCGACGAATTCTCGCCCTTGAGCGAGGATTCATAGGCCGAAAGCGAGCGGTAGAACTCGAAGAAATCCTCGTCGGCACCAAAGGCCTCGGCATAGATTCCGTTGCGTTCGGCATCGGCCTCGCCGCGCACGATCTCGGCCTCTCTGTTGGCCTGCGAAACCAGTTCGACCACCGTCCTGTCAGCCTGCGCGCGCACCCGCTGCGCCGCCTCGTTGCCGCGCGCGATCTCATCGGCGGCCTCGCGTTCGCGCTCGGCGCGCATCCGCTCGAAGGTGGCGTTCAGGTTCTGCTGCGGCAGGTTGGTCTGCTTCAGCCGCACGTCGACCACATCGAGCCCGAGTGCCCGCGCCTGAGCCCGCGACTGGTCGCGGATGCGGTTCATCAGGACGCGCCGGTCTTCGGAAAGGATGGTGTCCGATGTCACCTGATCGGCACCCAGAACCTCGCGAATCTGCGCGTTCAGGATCGAACTGAGGCGCGTTTCGGCCGCCGGAAGCCCGCCGACGCCGACCGCCTGACGGAACCGCACCACATCCGAGATCCGGTAGCGCGCGAAGGCATCGACCACAAGGCGCCGGTCGTCAGACGGCGTAACCTCGATCGTGTCGGTGTCGAGCGCCAGAATCCGGTCGTCATAGGTCACGACCTCCTGGATCAGCGGAATCTTGAAGGCGAGGCCCGGCTCCTCCTTGACCCGCTTGATCTGGCCGAACTGAAGGACCAGCGCCTTTTCGCGCTCGTCTACGATGAAGATCGACGACATCAGCGCCGCGATGACGATGATGGCGATCGGAAGAAAGAAGGTCATCCGCTTCATGTCAGTTCCCTTCCCGCGTGCTGCCGGAGT
Organism: Tropicimonas sp.; assembly: GCF_047971885.1. Classification (NCBI taxonomy): domain Bacteria; kingdom Pseudomonadati; phylum Pseudomonadota; class Alphaproteobacteria; order Rhodobacterales; family Roseobacteraceae; genus Tropicimonas; species Tropicimonas sp. Next base: position 37,682 of record NZ_JBKEAE010000146.1, read on the forward strand.
TGCGAAGCTCGTTCAGTGGCAGATAGGGAACGACGCCCTGCGCGTTCTCTCCGCCGGTTTCGCCGAGGATCACCTTGTCCACGTCGCCCAGCACCTTTTCCATGGTTTCCAGATAGAGACGCTTGCGCGTCACCTCGGGCGCCTTCTGATACTCGGCAAGCACCGCCGAGAAGCGGCTCGCCTCGCCCAGCGCCTCGTTGACGACCTGGGCGCGATAGGCCTCGGATTCCTCAAGCACCTGCGCGGCCTCGCCGCGGGCGCCGGCAAGCACCCGGTTGGCATAGGCATCCGCCTGCCGTTCCAGCCTGTCACGCTCCTGTTCGGCGGCCTGCACCTCGCGGAAGGCGTCGATCACCTCGCGCGGCGGGTCCGCCTTGTCGAGGTTGACGCGGACGATGGTGATGCCCGATTCGTAGCTGTCGAGCGTGTCCTGGATCGAGGTCTTGGCCGACTCGGCGATGATGCCGCGATCCCGGTTCAGGATCGGGGCGAGTTCCGACGCCGCGATGATCTCGCGCATGGCCGATTCCGAAACCGCGCGCACCGTGTCGCGCGGATCGCGCAGGTTGAACAGGAACTTGGCCGGATCGTTGATGTTCCAGACGACCTGAAAATCGATGTCGACGATATTGGCGTCGGTGGTCAGCATCAGGCCGCTGTCGTCCGCGCGCGAGGCAAAATCGGCGCCGATGTCTTCGGTCCGTTCCGAGGTCACGTTCACCACCTCGGCCGTCACCAGCGGCCAAGGCGCGAAGTTGAGGCCCGGATTGCCGATGGTCGAGAACTCTCCGAGAAAAAGCTCGACCGACTGTTCTTCGGGCTTGATCGTGTAGAACGAGGCGAAGCCCCACAGCGCCAGCACCGCAGCCAGACCGATCAGCACCGTCCCGCGCGTCAGCTTCGGGCCGTCGCCACCGCCCCCCGGACGATTGGGGTCGCGGTTGCCGCCCCTGCCACCCATCAGGACGCGAAGCTGCTCCTGCCCCTTCTTCACGATCTCGTCGATTTCGGGGATCTGCGGCCCCTCGCCGCCCGGTCTGCGGCCACCACCGTTGCCGCCGCGATTGTCTCCGCCCTGTTGGCCGCCGCCGGAGCCGCCGCCCCAGGGTCCGCCGCTGTTTCCTGCCATGAGTATCTTATCCTCTCGGTTTCGGGTGGGCCGGTGGGAATGCCCGTCTCAAGCCATGTGTGTGCCATTCTGCGCATTTCAAGCGCCGAAAGACCACGGCTCAGAGAGTGCGCACCGGCGATTTCAGTGTCACAAGCTCCTCGGACATGGTGGGATGCACCGCCACGGTCCGGTCGAAATCCTCCTTGGTGGCCCCCATCTTCACCGCGACACCGGCAAGCTGGATCATCTCGCCCGCATGATCGGCCACGATGTGCACGCCCAGCACCCGGCGCGTCGCCTTCGACACCACCAGCTTCATCAGAACACGATCCTCGCGCCCGATGAAGGCCTTGTGCATCGGCCGGAAGGTGGTGCAGTAGATTTCGACCGGCTCCCGCGCCGCCGCCTCGTCCTCGGTCAGCCCGACCGATCCGTATTCGGGCTGGGTGAATACCGCCGACGGGATCAGTTCGTGATCGACCGGCGTCGGGTTCCCCCTGAAGACGGTCTCGACAAAGGCCATGCCCTCGCGGATCGCCACCGGCGTCAGCTGCACCCGGTCGGTCACGTCGCCGATGGCGTAGATCGACGGCACCGCCGTCTGGCTGTATTCGTCCACCACCACCTCGCCGCGACGGCCCAGTTCCACCCCCGCCGCCTCGAGGCCGAGCCCGGCGGTGTTCGGGATGCGGCCGGTGGCGAACAGCACCTGATCGAAGGTGAAGGTATCGCCCGTTGACGAGCGGACCTCGATCCCGCCGGCAGGTTTGTGCAGCAGACCGCCCGCCCCCCCGGCCCTGTCCATGCCGAGCACGGTCGTCCCGAGATGTATGTCGATCCCGTGGCGCTCCATGTGTTCGGCGATATGGCCGCGCGCCTCGTCGTCGAAGCCGCGCAGGATCTGCGCACCGCGATAGAACTGCGTGACCTTGCTGCCCAGCCCGTTGAAGATGCAGGCCATTTCGCAGGCGATATACCCCCCGCCGACGATCAGCAGGCGCCGGGGCAACTCGTCGAGGTGGAAAACCTCGTTCGAGGTGATGCCGAGCCCGGCGTTTCCGATCTCGGGCAGCGCCGGCCGGCCCCCGGTGGCGATCAGGATATGCTTGGCGGTAAAGGTCTTTCCGTCGGCAAGCCGCACCGAATGCGCATCCGCCACCATCGCCCGCCGGGCGAAGACCCGCACCCCGGCATTTTCGAGCAGGCCGTTGTAGACCCCTTCGAGCCGGTCGAGTTCGGCCTCCAGCCGCTTGCGGAACCGCGGCCAGTCGAACCCCCTGATCTTCACCTCCCAGCCGTAATCGGCCGCCTCGTGCATGCCTTTGGCATATTCCGAGGCGAACACCATCAGCTTTTTCGGCACGCAGCCGCGGATGACGCAGGTCCCGCCCAGTCGGCTTTCCTCGGCCAGCCCGACACGGGCGCCGGTTTCGCCCGCCGCGACCCGCGCCGCCCGCACGCCGCCCGAGCCGCCACCGATGACAAACAGATCGAAATCGAATTCCATCGCCATGCTTTCCGCTTCCGGCTCAGGTGCCGGGATCGGCAAAGATATTCTCGCCGTCGAGCACATCCCACGCCCCGCCCGCGGCGGTCAGGGTGCGCACCTCGGCCGATCCGTCCTCGAAGCCGATCACGACCGTATCGCTGACACCGATGAACAGCCCGTTCTCGACCACCCCGGCGATACGGTTCAGGCCGGCCGCCAGCCGCGGCGCATCGCCGATCCGTTTCAGGTGAAGGTCGTAGATGTAGTTGCCCTCGTCCGTGACAAAGGGACCGCCGCCAGCCATCCGCAGCGCCACATCGCGGCCGCCCACATCGTAACCGGCGAGCAGTTCCCCGATCAGTTTTCTTGTTGCCACATGGCCGAATGGAATGACCTCGACCGGCAGCGGGAAGGCCCCGAGCGTTGTCACATCCTTGCCCGCATCGGCGATCACCACCATCCTTTCGGATGCCGTGGCGACGATCTTCTCGCGCAGATGCGCACCGCCGCCGCCCTTGATAAGGTTGAATGCCGGGTCGAATTCGTCGGCGCCGTCGATGGTGACATCCAGCCAGCCGGCGTCGTCCAGCGTGATGACGGGAATGTCCAGTTCGCGCGCCAGCGCCGCCGTCCGGTCCGAGGTGGGAACACCGGTGATCCTCAGCCCTTCGTCGCGCACCCGCTCGCCCAGCCGCCTGACCATCCAGGCGGCGGTCGAGCCGGTTCCCAGCCCGACCCGCATTCCGTCCTCGACGAAATCGCAGGCACGGATCGCGGCGGCGCGTTTGGCCCGGTCGGCGGGCGACAGATCGGATGTCATGGCACTCTCTCCCGAAGTCGGGGAAGTTATAGGCCATGGTTCGGGCGGCTGCGAGCGGTTTCGTGCCGCCGGGTGCCTTCCGGTGCGGCACAAACCCGGTGCATTGCCTCTTTTCGCGCGGATCGGTCGCAAATCTGCTGACGCCTGCCGGTGCGTCACGCTATTGCAGGGGAAAGCACATGCGGGGGGCCGATGTTTCTCAGCGTCTTCGATATCTTCAAGATCGGCATCGGGCCGTCCTCGTCGCATACCATGGGACCGATGGTGGCGGCGGGCCGCTTTCTCGATCTGCTGCGCGCCTCGCCCTTCCATCCCGACGGATTGCGCGCCTCGCTGCACGGCTCGCTCGCCTTTACCGGCGTCGGTCACGCGACCGACCGTGCCGTGATCCTCGGCCTCGCCGGATTTTCGCCCGAGACCTATGACGCGGACGCCGCCGAGGCCGCATTGGCGGCAATCGCTCACGACCGGCGGGTTGCCCCGCCCGCCCTGCCACCGATGCGCTTCGATCCGAAGCAGGATGTGATCTTCGATTTCGGCCCGGCGCTCGAGGGGCATTCCAACGGGCTGATCCTGATGGCGACCGATGCGCAGGGCGATGTCCTGCTGCGGGAAACCTATTATTCGGTCGGCGGCGGATTCGTCCTGACCGCCGGCGAACTGGCGCGCGGCGAAAGCGTGGCCGAGGCCCGGGCGGTACCCTACCCGTTCAAGTCCGCCGCCGAGATGCTCGATATGGCGCGGACCTCGGGCAGGTCCATCGCCGCAATGAAACGGGCCAACGAACTGGTGCACCACCGGCGGGAGGATCTCGACCGTGGAATAGCCCGGCTCTGGCAGGTCATGTCGGACTGCATCGACCGGGGGCTGGCGGCACGCGGCACCCTGCCCGGCGGGCTGAACGTGCGGCGGCGCGCGGCGGCGATCCACACCGCCCTGCTCGACGAACGCGGACTGAACCTCGGCGCGCCGCATACGATCAACGACTGGATGAGCACCTACGCCATGGCGGTGAACGAAGAGAACGCCGCCGGCGGGCAGGTGGTGACAGCGCCGACCAACGGCGCCTCGGGCGTGCTGCCGGCGGTGGTGAAATACTGGCTGAGCCATGTGCCGGGCGCGGCCGGCGCGCGGCTGCCCGATTTCTTCCTGACCGCCGCTGCCATCGGCGGGCTGGTCAAGACGAACGCCTCCATCTCGGGCGCCGAGGCGGGATGTCAGGCCGAGGTCGGCACCGCCAGCGCCATGGCCGCCGCCGGTCTGACCGCCGTGATGGGGGGCACGCCGGAGCAGATCGAAAACGCGGCCGAAATTGCGCTCGAACATCACCTTGGCATGACCTGCGATCCGGTAAGGGGGCTGGTTCAGGTGCCCTGCATCGAACGCAACGGGCTGGGCGCGATCAAGGCGGTCAGCGCCGCGTCGCTGGCACTGCGGGGCGACGGGCATCATCTGGTTCCGCTCGACGCCTGTATCGAGACGATGCGTCAGACCGGACGCGACATGTCGGAAAAATACAAGGAAACATCGCTCGGCGGGCTTGCCGTGAACGTGCCGAACTGCTGATCCCGGCGGCTATCGCCCGCCGTCGGGATCGTTCCGGGCAAGAATGCCGCGCATCGCGACACCGAGCGCCCGCCGGGGCAGGATCACCAGCATGCCCGGTCCGTCGAATGCCAGATCGACCGCCCCCCGGTGCCCGTGCGCCACCCGGTTCGAGGTTCCGACCACCCCGCCCGGCGTAAATTCCAGCCCGTCCAGCGCCCAGTGCAGACCGGCCGAACGCCCGGTGACCGGCGCCATCGGAAACAGCGAAACCCGGCTTCCTGCCGGCAGGTCGAGTGACAGGTGCGGCAGAGCGGCAAACACCACATCGTGCTTGCCGATCAGGATGCAGGGTTGGTCGGCGCGCCGGACCAGCACGTTGAAACAGGCAAGCTGATGGTCGACGCGGCGCCCGAGAAATCCGACCCCCAGCACCAGCGGCGCCCGGATCGAGCGCAGCGCCTTGTCGAAATCGGTGCTTATCTGATCGCCCACTTCGTGAACGCGCCCCGCCGGGATGCGATCGCGCACCTCGCGCGGCAGCGAATCGAGATCGCCGATCACCGCCTCGGGCATGCGCCCCCGGGCCAGCGCATAGGCCGCGCCACCGTCGGCGGCCACCAGGACGGGCGCAAGGCCCAATGCCTCGTCAAGTTCGTCCGGCCGCGCCTTGCCCCCTCCGAGCAGGGTCACGTTTTCGGTGCTGCTGACGATGATGGCATTCATTCCGGGCTTCCCATTTTTTCCACATGAAAAACACATTCTTGCCCGAAAATGATACCCTTGATCTGTTCGGATCGAAGACTGGCGGCGCGATTCCGGCGCCACTCGGGAAAGATGGGCGCGAACAGGACAATGACAGAGACGAGCAAGGTACTGACCGTTTCCTACGGGGCGTTTTCCTGCAGGCTGGAGGGGTTCGAGGGATCGTTCGGCGCATTGAAGGCGATATGCGCGTATTTCTGCACCCTCGCTGCGGATGAGGCCGATGCCGGTGCCGCACCGCCAGCCCCCTCTGTCGACATGCTGCAACAGATCGCCAGCCGGGAAACCCGGCGACATGTCGAGGCACATGCCGATGACGACAGGGTAATCCTGCGGGTGTCTCCGGCACGGGAGGATCCGTCGGTTTCATACGCAGAGGACGGTTCCCCGCAGGGTGGTCCGGTCGCCTCCGGCGAGGAGGATGTCGAACGCCTGCTCGACAAGGCCGGTCTGGAGATGGAGGGGCGGGATCATCTGCGGCGGCGCGCGACCATCGAACACCTCAAATCCGCATTCAAGGCGATCCACACCGCGAATGGCGACATATACGGGCAGGACCGCACGCAGGAGCAGCCCTATCGGGAAGACCTCGCCTTTGCGAAACTCTTGCCGCACCTGAACCCGCGATCCAACACGCCTGCAGCCGAACCGCCGGCCGCCGGCGAGAGTGCGGCCGGCCTGCCGCAGGACCGGCAGGCGCCCGGTCCGGTGCGCCCGCGACATCCGGTTTCGGCGGAACGGCACGAGCGCCCCGCCCCTCCGGCCAAACGGTTGGCAGCCGCCTCGGCAGCGCGCGAAACCATGCAACGGGCGCCGATCGCCGGGGACAGGGAAGATCGCGATGCAGGGGAAGACACGAGCCCGGAGACGCGCCGAATAAATCCCGTCCGGCCGCACCGCCCCGGCACGACGACCGAACCGGATATCTGACTGCCCGGAACCGACAGGCCGCCACGGGAGAATGCACCACCGATCCGGGTGCCGGCGCTACCGTTCCGGAGGCGGCGCGGACGCCCCCCTGGCGGGCGCATCGTCGTCCGCCTGATCCGGATCGGGCTTTCCGACACCGAGGAAAACGAAGCGCAGCGGAAAGACCCAGCCTATCCCGACCGCGACATAGACCAGAACCTCGGCCAGGAACGGCAGCCGGTCGATATGCGACAGGAGGGTGACCGCCAGCACCACATAGGCCGGCATCCCCACCAGCAGAACGAACAGCGACCAGCGCCGCCGTGCCCGGTAGGAAAGCGCCATGTCAGTCGGCGAACGGATCGGTGACGAGGATCGTATCCTCGCGCTCGGGCGAGGTCGACAGCAGCGCCACCGGGCATTCGATCAGTTCTTCGATCCGGCGCACGTATTTGACCGCCGCGCCGGGCAGATCCGCCCAGCTTCGCGCGCCGGCGGTGCTGTCTTGCCACCCCTCCATCGTCTCGTAGACCGGGACGACACGCGCCTGCTGGTCTGCGGCGGTGGGCAGATAGTCGAGCCGTTCGCCATCCAGTTCGTAGCCGGTGCAGATCCTGAGTTCCCCGAGCCCGTCGAGGACATCGAGCTTGGTCAGCGCAATGCCGTTGACCCCGGAAAGCGCACAGGTCTGGCGCACCAGAACCGCGTCGAACCAGCCGCAGCGCCGTGACCGGCCGGTGACGGTGCCCTTCTCCCGTCCGACGGTGGCCAGATGCTCGCCCACCTCGTCGAAAAGCTCGCAGGGGAACGGCCCTTCACCGACACGGGTGGTATAGGCCTTGACAATGCCCAGAACGAAGCCGATCGCGCCCGGCCCCATCCCGGTGCCGGCGGCGGCACTGCCCGACAGCGTGGTCGACGAAGTAACGAAGGGATAGGTGCCGAAATCGACATCGAGCAGGCTGCCCTGCGCACCCTCGAAGAGGATCCGCTTGCCCGCCTTGCGGGCGATGTTCATCTCGCGCCAGACCGGCCGGGCGAAGGGCAGCACCCTGGGTGCGACCTCGCGCAGCGCGGCACGCAGCGCATCGGCATCCACCGGCGGCAGGCCAAGCCCCTTGCGCAGCGCGTCATGGTGCACCAGCAGCCGCCCGATCCGGGTGTCCAGCGTCGCTTCGTCGGCCAGATCGGCAACCCGGATCACCCTGCGGCCCACCTTGTCCTCGTAGGCCGGGCCGATCCCGCGGCCGGTGGTGCCGATCTTGGCAACCGCGCTTTGTGCCTCGCGCCCGCGATCCAGTTCACCGTGCAGCGGCAGGATCAGCGGCGTGTTCTCGGCGATCATCAGGTTTTCCGGCGTGACCTCCACCCCCTGGCCGCGCAGTTTCTCGATCTCGTCGACCAGCGCCCACGGATCGAGCACCACGCCATTGCCGATGACACTGATCTTGCCCTTGCGCACGATCCCCGAGGGCAGCAGCGAAAGCTTGAACACGGTACCGTCGATCACCAGCGTGTGCCCGGCGTTGTGACCACCCTGGAAGCGCGCGATCACGTCGGCGCGTTCGGACAGCCAGTCGACGATCTTGCCCTTTCCCTCGTCGCCCCACTGGGCGCCCACGACGACGACGTTGGCCATATCGATCTCCTTGGCTCTCCGGCAAACGCGCACCGTATAGCGGCAGTTGCGGCAGCGGGAAACCTGCAATTCGCCGCGCCCTCACACCGGAGGTCGGGGGTTGCGGGCCACCGGCCTTCCCATTAGATACCGCCCATCCGAAACCGAGGCCCGACGCATGCAGAATGTCATCCTGATTATCCACCTGATCCTGGCCCTGTGCCTGATCGGCATCGTGCTGCTGCAACGGTCCGAGGGCGGCGGTCTGGGCATGGGCGGCGGCGGCGGCGTGATGTCGGGGCGCGCAGCGGCCACGGCGCTCGGAAAACTCACCTGGCTTTTCGCCATCGCCTTCATCGTGACCTCGATCACGCTGACGATCCTGGCGGCGGCCAGATCGGACAGCAGTTCGGTTGTCGACCGCATCACCGACCAGCCGCCGGCGGCCGAGGAACCCGCGCCGGCCGAACCGGCAAGCGACGACCTGCTTCCGCCCGCGCCGGTCTCGAACGCACCGGTGGTTCCGCAAGCCGCCGAATGATCGCGGGTGGCTCTACCATCCGTTGCCCGTTCGCCATTTCCGGCAACATCATGTTGCGGTGCGTGTTGCCCATCCGGAGCGAATCCGTTAGAGTCCTAATCCCGTGTTGATGTGTTATCCGCACACGCGCAAGTTGTGGATTTTCTCGGAATAGTGCAGTCGCATAATTCTCAACGATCACGGGGGACGGCCGCTCATGGCTCGGTTCATGTTCATCACTGGCGGCGTCGTTTCATCGCTTGGCAAGGGGCTTGCCTCGGCCGCGCTCGGGGCGCTCCTGCAGGCACGCGGCTTCAGCGTGCGGCTGCGCAAGCTCGACCCTTACCTGAACGTCGATCCCGGCACGATGAGCCCGTTCGAGCACGGCGAGGTGTTCGTCACCGATGACGGCGCGGAGACCGATCTCGACCTCGGCCATTACGAGCGTTTCACCGGGGTGGCCGCGCGCAGGACCGATTCCGTCTCCTCCGGGCGGATCTATTCCAACGTGCTGGAGAAGGAGCGGCGCGGCGATTACCTCGGCAAGACAATACAGGTGATCCCGCATGTCACCAACGAGATCAAGGACTGGATCGCCATCGGCGAGGACGAGGTCGATTTCATGTTGTGCGAGATCGGCGGCACGGTCGGCGATATCGAGGGGCTGCCGTTCTTCGAGGCGATCCGCCAGTTCGCGCAGGACAAGGGCCGCGGGCAGTGCATCTTCATGCATCTGACGCTGCTGCCCTTCATCAAGGCGTCGGGCGAACTCAAGACCAAGCCGACGCAGCATTCGGTCAAGGAGTTGCGCTCCATCGGTCTGGCACCGGACCTGCTGGTCTGCCGCTCGGAAATGCCGATCCCGCAGAAGGAGCGCGACAAGCTGGCACTCTTCTGCAACGTCCGCCCCGATGCGGTGATCGCCGCGCAGGACCTCAAGTCGATCTATGACGCGCCGCTGGCCTACCACCGCGAAGGGCTCGATCAGGCGGTGCTGGATGCCTTCAACATCAGCCCGGCGCCCAGACCCAATCTGGATCGCTGGGAAGATGTCTCCGACCGGATTCACAATTCCGACGGTGAGGTTCGCGTGGCCATCGTCGGCAAGTACACCCAGCTTGAGGACGCCTATAAATCCATCGCCGAGGCGCTGACCCACGGCGGCATGGCCAACCGGGTCAAGGTCAGGGCCGACTGGATCGACGCCGAGATCTTCGACAGGGAGGATCCGACGCCGCATCTGGAGCCCTATCACGCCATCATCGTGCCGGGAGGCTTCGGCGAGCGCGGCACCGAGGGCAAGATCAAGGCAGCCGAATTCGCCCGCACCCGCAAGGTTCCCTATCTGGGCATCTGCCTCGGCATGCAGATGGCGGTGATCGAGGCGGCGCGGCATCTGTCCGATATCCCCGATGCGGGCTCCGAGGAATTCGACCATGAGGCGGGCCGGAAGCGCTTCACCCCGGTGGTCTATCACCTGAAGGAATGGGTGCAGGGCAACGCGAAGATCGAACGCGCGGTCGAGGACGACAAGGGCGGCACGATGCGGCTGGGGTCCTACGACGCGGTTCTGACCCCGGGCAGCAAGGTGGCCGAAATCTACGGCACGACGCGGATCGACGAGCGCCACCGTCACCGCTACGAGGTCGATGTCAGGTACAAGGACAGGCTCGAGGAGCACGGGATGCGGTTTTCGGGCATGTCACCCGATGGCCGCCTGCCCGAGATCGTCGAGGTGACGGACCATCCGTGGTTCATCGGCGTGCAGTTTCACCCGGAACTTAAATCGAAACCGTTCGAGCCGCACCCGCTGTTCCGCGATTTCATCCGCGCCGCCAAGGATGTCAGCCGGCTGGTCTGACCGGCCGCTGGCAGAGATACCTTGCGCCCGGATACAAATGACATAGCATTCGCCGTATGTCGCGTACCGGAAGGGGTTTCAGCATGGCCGGCACACTTCGTTTCCACACGCTGGACGTATTCACCGATACACCCTATGCCGGCAATCCGCTTGCGGTGGTGCTGGATGCCGACGGGCTGGACAATGCGCAGATGCAGATCATCGCGCGGGAGTTCAACCTGTCCGAGACGATCTTCGTCATGGCCCCGCGTGACGCCCGCAATATCGCGCGGGTGCGGATCTTCTTTCCCACGGCGGAAATCCCCTTTGCCGGCCATCCGACCATCGGCTGCGCCCTGCTGCTGGCGCAGATGGGCCGGGGGGCGGAGGATTTCGAAACGGAACTCGTTCTCGAAGAAGAGGCCGGACCGGTGCCCGTCCGCATCAGCCGCATCGCCGGCAGGCCCCGCGCCGAATTCACCGCGCCGGTTCTTCCGCATCTCCACCACGGGCCGGCCCCGGCGGACCTTGTCGCCGCCGCCATCGGCCTGCCCGCCGAAGCGGTCGGTTTCGCCGCTCACCGCCCGGGCAGCTATCGCGGCGGCCCGGCCTTCCTGTTCGTTCCGCTGCGGGACCGCGGCGCGCTGGCGGCGGCCCGGCCGGCCGAACCGCACTGGTCGGACCTGATGCGGCAGGCGGGCGTCGACGCGGCCTATCTCTATACGCCGGGCGAGGATTGCGACTACCGCGCGCGCATGTTCTCGCCCACCGCCGGCATCCCGGAAGATCCGGCGACCGGTTCGGCCAGCGCGATCCTCGCGGCGCAACTGCTGGACAGCGGCGCGCTGGCAAACGGCGAAACCCGCCTTCTGCTGCATCAGGGACTCGAGATGGGCCGGCCGAGCCGGATCGACGCGCGAATCACCGTGCAGAACGGCGCGCTGACCGGTGTGCATATCGCGGGCTCGGCGGTTGCGATCTCGGCCGGCGAGCTTGCGCCGCCGCCCCCCGCCGCCTGACACCACGGCGGAGGCGCCGGAATATCGCTTTGCCGGAACGCGGGGCTGCGGTAGCCATGCGATACGGGGGAGGGAGAAAGCCGATGCGAAAAGGATACTGGGTCGCCCATGTGAACGTGCAGGATCAGGAGATCTTCGCGAAATACAAGGAGGCGGCGGCAAGGCCATTTGCCCGCTACGGCGCGAGGTTTCTCGTTCGCGCCGGGCAGTCGGATGTGCGCGAGGGCGAACTGCACCCGCACACCGTGGTGATCGAGTTTCCGACCTTTGCCGACGCGCTGGCCTGCTACGACGATCCGGACCATCTGGCTGCCAAGGCGATACGCGATCCGATCGCCGACGGCGATGTGGTGATCGTCGAAGGCTACGACGACGCCGGCTGACGCCGCGCTGCGACACGTGACGGGGCTTGCCGCCGCCTGCCCGTCCCGGCATACCCAACGCATGTTCACCCAACTGCTCAACCGTCTCTTCTCGCCCCATCCGGTCCCGCTGCCCGAGCTTGACATCCGCCATGCGCTGGCCGGGCTGCTCGTGCGCACCGCCAAGACCGACGGCTCGTACCATTTCGAGGAAATCCGCCGCATCGACCGGATCCTCGCCGCCACCTTCGATCTGAACCCGGTCGAGGCCGCCCGGCTGAGGGCCGGAAGCGAGCGGCTCGAGGCGCAGGCGCCCGAGGACGGCCGATTCGCCAGGGCGGTACGCGAGCGGGTCGAGACGGGCCGGCGCATCGCGGTTCTGGCGGCCATGTGGCGGGTCGCTCTGTCGGACGGGGTGGAACGCGCCGAAGAACATGCCTACCTTGACCGCGCGGCGGCACGGCTGGGCCTGGACGAGGACGAGGCGGCACGCGCACGCGAGGCTGCCGGGCGTGCCGATCCGCCCGACGCCGCCTCGGGTCGCGGCAGCAGGGGATAGAGACGATGTTTGGCGATCTTCTGAAACGATTGACCGAACCGCAACCCGGGCGCCTGCCCGACCCGGACGCACGGCTGGCGCTGACGGCGCTTCTGGTACGAGTCGCGCGTTCGGACGGCGATTATGCGCCGGACGAGATCGCGCGCATCGACCGGATCCTCGTGCGGCGCTACGGGCTTTCGCCCTTCGAGGCCGCGCATCTGCGCGTCGAGGCCGAACAGCTCGAGACAGAGGCGCCCGACAACGTGCGTTTCACCCGCGCGATCAAGGACGCGGTGCCGTATGAAGACCGCAGCGCGGTGATCGAGGCGCTCTGGGCGGTCGTGCTGGCCGACGGGGTTCGCGACGAGGATGAGGATGCGATGATCCGGCTGGTCGCCAGCCTTCTGGGTGTAAACGACCGCGACAGCGCGCTGGCCCGTCAGCGCGTTCAGGCGCGTCGCTGAGATGATCGCCGCCCTGCCGATGTACGACCACCCCGGCGTACGTGGCGCGACCGATGCGCTCTGGCAGGCAATCCGCGACAGGCTGCGGGCCTCGGGCATCGACGCCCCCGAGGCGCTCAGCCGCTCGGACGATCTTTTCGCCCAGTGGCGCAGCCCGGCGCTGCTGCTCGGCCAGACCTGCGGCCTGCCCTTTCGCAGCGAACTGCACCAACACGTCACGCTGCTCGGGGCCATCGACTACGGGCTGCCGGATACGCCCCCGGGCTATTACCGGTCGCTTTTCGTCGCCCGCGCCGACGACACGCGCGACACGCTGGCCGAGTTTGACGGCGCCCTGCTTGCCTATAACGAGGCGGTCTCGCATTCGGGCTGGGCCGCCGCCGCCGCCGCGCGGGTCGGTTTCCGCATCGGCCCGCAGACCGGAAGCCACCGCGAAAGCGCCCGCGCCATCGCCGGGCACAAGGCCGATATCGCGGCGATCGACGCGATAAGCTGGCGGCTTCTGGCGGCACATACCGATCTGACCGGAGGGCTGAAGATCGTCGGACGCAGCGCGGCAACGCCCGGCCAGGCGCTGATCACCGCCTTTGCCGACAGGGCGCCGGCGCTGCGCGCGGCGATTGCCGGTGCAATCGCCGATCTCGCCCCGCCGGACCGTCAGGCATTGGGAACAGTGGGATTTGTCAGGATATCCCCGGCCGAGTATCTTGCGGTTCCCGTTCCGCCCAGTCCCGCGGCATTTGCCTCCCGACCGGCATGATCGTGCAGCCCCGCAGCACGCGATGCGCCATTCGGCGTTGCATTTGCTCCGCAATTAGGCCCTACTCCCCCACCAGACGAACAAACGCGTATTTCCAGTGACCCAGACACCGCCACCCGTCATCAAGATCACCGACCTGCACAAGTCCTACGGGGCGCTGGAGATATTGAAGGGTGTCGACATGGTGGCCGAACGCGGCGAGGTGGTTTCGCTGATCGGTTCGTCAGGTTCGGGAAAGTCCACTCTGCTGCGCTGTGCCAATCTGCTGGAAGACAGCCAGCAGGGCGAGATCCTGTTCGAGGGCGAGCCGGTGAAATGGCACGGCACCGGCATGCACCGGCGGCCGGGCGATCATAGGCAACTGATCCGCATCCGCACCAATCTGTCGATGGTGTTCCAGCAGTTCAACCTCTGGGCGCACATGACGATCCTCGAAAACGTCATGGAGGCGCCAGTCACGGTTCTGAAGCGCAACCGCCATTCGGTCGAGGCGCTGGGGCGCGAATTGCTGGACAAGGTCGGCATCGGCGACAAGTGCGATGCCTATCCGGCACAGCTTTCGGGTGGTCAGCAGCAGCGCGCCGCAATTGCCCGGGCGCTGGCGATGGAGCCCAAGGCATTGCTGCTCGACGAGCCGACATCGGCCCTCGACCCCGAGCTTGAGCAGGAGGTCGTCAAGGTCATCAAGCAGCTTGCCCAGGAGGGGCGCACCATGCTGCTGGTGACGCACGACATGCGGCTGGCGGCCGACGTGTCGGATCATGTCGTCTTTCTGCATCAGGGAAAGATTGAGGAGGAGGGGCCGCCCGGCAGCCTTTTCGGCAATCCGCAGACGGAACGGCTGCAACAATTCCTGTCGCATACGCAGGCCCGCTGAGAACCAGCGGGATCCAGATACCAACCGGGAGAAAACTGATGAAAAAACTGATCCTTTCCACCGCCGCGCTGGCGCTTTCCACCAGCTTCGCGCTGGCGCAGGATGTCGTGCGCCTCGGGACCGAGGGCGCCTATCCTCCGTTCAACCTGATCAACGATTCGGGCGAAGTCGATGGCTTCGAGCGCGAACTGGGTGACGAGCTTTGCAAGCGCGCCGAACTGAATTGTAGCTGGGTGACCAACGACTGGGATTCGATCATCCCCAACCTGACCTCGGGCAACTACGACGCGATCCTCGCCGGCATGTCGATCACCGAGGAGCGCGAGGCGGTGATCGATTTCACCGAGGCCTATTTCCCCCCCGATCCGTCGATCTATGTCAGCCTGGACGAGGATGTCGATCTTGACGGCGGCGTCGTCGCCGCACAGGCCGGCACCATTCAGGCCAACCATGTCGCCGCCAGCGGCGCGACACTGGTCGAATTCGCCACCGGTGACGAGGCGGTCGCCGCCGTCCGCAACGGCGAGGCCGATGCCGCCTTCGGCGACAAGGGTTTTCTTGCGCCGATCGCCAACGAAGACCCCGACCTGCATATCGTCAGCGACGACGTGATGCTCGGCAAGGGTATCGGCATGGGGCTGCGCAAGTCCGATGCCGAACTGAAAACAACGTTCGACGCCGCCATCCGGTCGATGAAGGAGGACGGTTCGCTCAACGAGCTTATCGCCAAATGGTTCGACGGCATGGAAGGCCCGTATTGATCCGCAACGCCACGGCGCAGCCCCTGCGGGCTGCGCCCCGCCGCCATGTTCGCATATTGTAGCGATCCCTCCGCCCTCGACGGCCTGTCATGGCTCGCCTGCTACCTGACCAGCGGCAAGCACATGCTCTTCTATGGCTCTTTCGCAACCGTGCTGTTGCTGCTGGCAATCACCGCGCCGGTCGCGCTGGCCTTCGGGTTTGCCGGGGCCATGGCGTCGCGCTCGCATTTCCTGCCGCTGTCTCTTCTGGGCAAAGTCTATACATCGGTGGTGCGCGGCGTTCCCGACATCGTGTTTTTCCTGTTCTTCGTCATCGCGCTCGATCAGGGAATCGAATGGCTGCGGCACAAGGCGCTGTGCCCGGACTGGACCGCAGCGGTGCGACAGGGAAACGACTTTGTCGTCTGCCCGCAGGCAAAGATGCCGCTTTCGACCGCCCCCGAAAGCATTCACGAGATCTACAACTTCTCGCTGGCGGTCTTCACCTTTTCCATCGTCTTCGGCGCCTTCGCCGCCAACGTGCTTTACGGCGCGATGAACGCCGTTCCC
Source organism: Tropicimonas sp. (assembly GCF_047971885.1). NCBI lineage: Bacteria > Pseudomonadati > Pseudomonadota > Alphaproteobacteria > Rhodobacterales > Roseobacteraceae > Tropicimonas > Tropicimonas sp. The sequence goes on from NZ_JBKEAE010000146.1 coordinate 53,632, forward strand.
CGGGCACAGCTTGAAACCGCCCATGCCTATGGCATGAACAACCGCCAGTCCTTCTGGCGAATCCTCGTGCCGCAGATGTGGATCTATGCGCTGCCGGGGCTGGGCAACCTGTGGATGATCCTGATCAAGGCGACGCCGCTCCTGTTTCTGCTGGGCGTGCGCGATATCGTCTACTGGGCGCGCGAGCTGGGCGGGTCGAAGACGGCGATCTACGATTATCCGCACCCTGACTGGCGCATATACTATTTCCTCTTCCTGCTGGTCTTCTACCTTGCCTTCACCCGGGTTTCCGAGATCGTCCTCGAACGCCTCACTCGCCGCCTGTCGCACGGGCAGGCCACCGCCGCCGGCGAAGAACTGAGGCGCGCGGCATGAGTTGCTGGGACACCTTCCATGCCTATGCTCTGCGCTCGCTTGGCCAGGGCGAGCGGCTGCTGCCGCGCGCGGACATTTCGGTCTGCGATCAGACCGTCCTGATCGGTTCGGGCCTGATCTGGAACATCTACTTCGCGGTGCTGGCGCTGTTCTTCGGCTTCTTCCTTGCCACCGGGCTGGCGATGGCCAAGAACAGCCGCACAAGATGGCTGCGCAAGCCGGCGGAATGGTTCATCTTCGTCTTTCGCGGCTCGCCGCTCTTCATCCAGTTCTTCCTCGCCTACGAGGCATTCGTCCTGCTGCCCAAGGCGGAAATCGACTTTCACCTGTTCGGCATGGAATTCTCCGCCTCAACCCGCTGGCTGACCCGCGCCTGGCTGGGGGCGACGATCGTCCTGCTGCTCAACACCTCGGCCTATGCGGCCGAGATCTTCTATGGCGCGCTGCGCTCGGTTCCCAAGGGCGATCTGGAAGCGGCCGATGCCTATGGGCTGACCGGGTGGCACCGGTTCCGCCGCATCGTCTGGCCGACCATGATGCGGCTTGGCTGGCCGGCCTATACCAACGAGGCGATCTTTCTCTTCCACGCCACGACGCTGGTCTTCTTTTCGGGATTTCCGGCGTGGAAGCAGATGGGTGACGCGCTGTATTATGCAAGCTATTTCGCCGACAAGACCTTCAACCCCTTCATCCCCTATCCGATCGTGGCGGGCTATTTCATCGTCATGACACTGCTGATCATCGCGCTTTTCGGCATCGTCAACAAACGCCTGAACCGCCACCTGCCCACCGACCGGCGCAGACGAATGCGCTTGCGCCTCAACCTGATCCGATAGTAGAAATTTGATCAAATTTCGGAGACGGTCGTGGGACGTGATATTCTGCTGATGAAGAACTGGCTGCGGAAGAATCCGCAGGTCCGTGCGATACGGGTCGCGGCGGCCGACCTGAACGGCCAGCCGCGCGGCAAGCGCGTTCCGGTCCGCTTCGCCGACAAGGCCATCGAGGATGGAACCCGGTTTCCGATGTCGGTGCTGAACCTCGATATCTGGGGCGAGGATATCGACGACAGCCCGCTTGTGCTGGCGACCGGCGACCGTGACGGCGTGCTGCTGCCTACCGAACGCGGCTTTCTGCCGATGCCGTGGCTCGATACGCCGACGGGGCTGCTGCCGATCTGGATGTACCACGAGGACGGCCACCCGTTCGAAGGCGATCCGCGGCACGCGCTGGCAAATGTCGTTGCGCGCTATACCGCGCGCGGCCTGACCCCGGTGGTCGCGGTCGAGCTTGAGTTCTTCCTGATCGACGACAGCGGCCGGCAGCTTCGCGTACCGCCCTCGCCCCGGACCGGCAAGCGCCGGATGATGGGCGAAATTCTGTCGCTGCGTGCGCTCGACGTGTTCGACGGCTTCTTCACCGAACTTTATGCCGCCTGCGAGGCGATGGACATTCCCGCCGACACCGCCATTTCCGAGGCAGGGCTGGGCCAGTTCGAGATCAACCTGATGCACCAGGACGACGCGCTGCGCGCCGCCGACGACGCGTGGCTGTTCAAGATGCTGGTCAAGGGGCTTGCCCGGCGGCACAATTTTGCCGCCAGTTTCATGGCCAAACCCTACGACGATTACGCCGGCTCGGGGCTGCACATGCATTTCTCGGTGCTCGACAAGAACGGCAACAACATCTTCGATGACGGATCCGAAAAAGGCAGCAACCTGCTGCTCCATGCGGTCAACGGCTGCCTGAACGCGATGGCCGGATCGACCCTGATCTTCGCGCCGCACGCCAACAGCTACGAGCGCATGGTGCCGGGCGCCCATGCTCCGACCGGCATTTGCTGGGGCTACGAAAACCGCACGACCGCGCTGCGCATTCCCAGTGGCAATCACCGGGCACGGCGAATCGAACACCGGCTGGCGGGTGGCGACGTGAACCCCTACCTGATCATCGCGGCGGTGCTGGGCGCGGCGATGAACGGAATCGAGGACGGCATCCTGCCGCCAGAGCCGATCTCCGGCAACGCCTACAACCTCGACTTGCCGACCATCCCGACCGACTGGGCACGTGCCATCGACACGTTCGAGACCTGCCCGGAAACCGGGCGCATATTCGCCCCCGAACTCGTTCGCAACTACGTGATGACAAAACGGCAGGAACTGCGCTACATGGCCGAGACATCGCGGGAAGAGATGACCGAGATCTACATTGATACGGTCTGATCGCACCCCGGCCGGCGGTTTCAGGACAAGAGCCACCCGATGCTGATAGGAATCCTGCAGACCGGGCTTCCGCCCGAAGATGCCGTGGCCGAACACGGCGATTATCCGGAGATGTTTGAAACCCTGCTGGCGGGGCACGGGCTGCGTTTCCGTACCTGGCTGGTGGTGAACGGCGAGTTCCCCGATTCGGTCGCCGATGCCGATGGCTGGCTGATCACCGGCTCGCGGCACGGCGTTTACGAGGATCACCCCTGGATCGCCCCGCTGGAACGGTTCATCCGCGCGGTACGCGCCGACGGGCGCCCGATGGTCGGTATCTGCTTCGGTCATCAGATCATGGCGCAGGCGCTTGGCGGAAAGGTCGAGAAATTTGCCGGCGGCTGGTCGATCGGGCCAACCGCCTATCGCTGGGACGGCCGCGAAATCACGCTCAACGCCTGGCATCAGGATCAGGTCGTCGAACCGCCCGATGGTGCCGAGGTGATCGCCGCAACCGATTTCTGCCGTTTCGCCGGCCTCGCCTATGGTGATCAGATGTTATCTCTGCAACCGCACCCGGAATTTTCGCCCGGCTTCATCGATGCCCTGATCCGCCTGCGTGGCCAGAACCTGCCCGACGACATGAAGGGTGCCGCGCTCGCCGCGCTCGACCTGCCCAACGACAGCCGCCTTGCCGGCGACAGAATCGCCCGGTTCTTCCTCGAACATCGCAAACCGGCGACCTGATCGCGCGTTCCGGCGGGCGGATCGGCGATCGCGGGCGGATGGTGCGCTGCGGCACCCGCCTATTTGTTCATCCGCGCAAGTTTGGCCTGAAGGTCGGCAAGCTGGCTCTTGATCTCGTCGAGATCCTCGCTGCCACCTTCGCGCGGCGGCTCGGTCGTGCGCGGCGGCCACTTGCCCATGCCGCCGGTCATCGCCTTGATGAACGCGGCCTGCTGGGCCTGCATCGCCTCGAACCCGGGCATCGACGCCATGGAACCCATCGGGTTCATCTTGCCCATGTTTTCCATCATCTTGGTCTGCCCGTTGCGCAGCATCTCGAACGACATGGCAAGGAACTGCGGCACCACCGAGGTCGCCGAGGTGGAATAGCTGCGCACAAGATCGGTCAGCACGTCGATCGGCAGGACGCTTTCGCCCTTGCTCTCGTGTTCGGCAATGATCTGAAGCAGGTATTGCCGGGTCAGGTCGTCACCGGATTTCAGATCGACGATCTGAACCTCGCGCCCTTCGCGGATGAAGCGGGCGATATCCTCGAGCGTGACGTAATCGCTCGTCTCGGTGTTGTAGAGGCGCCGGCTGGCATAGCGCTTGATAAGTAGCTGTGATTCTTCGGCCACCCCGAACCCTCCCTGTTGCAGCGCAGCAAAGCCTAGACGACGTGCGCGGAAAAGAAAAGGGCGGGCTATAAAGCCCGCCCCAGACCCACGTCGACTAGGGAGGAGGACACCGGCGCGGATCTCTCACCTGTTGCCTTACTTGGCAGCGGTGGCTTTCTTGGCGGCGGCGGTCACGTCGGCGGTTGCCTTCTTGACGGCGGCCGTCGCGTCTTCCGAGAAGTCCTTGCCGGCGGCCAGCATCAGCTCGACGGTTTCCATCTGCACCTTCTTGGCGACCTCGGCGAAGGCGGCCATGGTTTCGGCGACCATTTCGGCCTGCGAGGAGGCATAGTCGGCGATCGCCTTCGAATAATCGGCCGGCTCTTCCTTCAGCTTGGTGACTTCACCCAGCTTGGCGAGGGTTTCCCTGGTCCACTTGGTCGAGATCTCGGTCGATTTCTCGGCGGCTTCGAGGGCAACCTTGGACAGTTTCTCGCCCAGAGCGGCGGAGTTCTTGAACGCTTCCTGCACAGACGAGGCGTCAACCGGGAAGGCCGACATCATGTCCTGCATCATCTTGGTCAGATCGTCGTTCTTGTTCGTGCTCATTGTCTTGCTCCTGATTGCGTGCGGCCCGACCCGTCGGGCGCGTGACGAATTCGATGAGCAGACTATAATTTCTGCACCGCAGCATTTCAAGCCTTTTTTGCTGCGATGCAGAAATATATCGCCGAACCGGTCTCAGGCGGTTTTCTTCGGCCTGACATAGGTGCCGGGCGCCGGACCGAGCGAGGGATGGCGCGCGTCGCCCGGCTGGCGGGCGGGCACCTGCGCACCGGAGCGCCGTTTCAGCCAGCCCTCCCAGCGCGGCCACCAGGATCCCTGATGAAAATCGGCGCCTTCCAGCCATTCGTCGGGCGCAAGCGTCATGTCCTCGTTGGTGTAATGGCCGTATTTCTTCTTCGACGGCGGATTGATGATCCCGGCGATATGCCCCGACTGGGACACGATGAACGATTTCTGCTTCGACCCCATCTTCTGCACGCCCAGATAGCTGGTCTTCCAGGCGGCGATGTGATCGGTCTCGCAGGCGACGGCACAGAGCGGCACATCGACATCGCGAATCGACAGCCGCTCGCCGCAGACCTCGTAGCTGCCTTCGGCAAACAGGTTCTGCTGGCACAGCTCGCGCAGGTATTCCACCGCCATCCGTGCCGGCAGGTTGGTGCTGTCGCCGTTCCAGTAGAGCAGGTCGAAGGCGGGCGGCGCCTCGCCCATCATGTAGCTGCGAATCGCCGGGGCATAGACCAGATCGTTGCTGCGCAGATACGAGAAGGTGCGCGACATGAAGAACCCGTCGAGCATCCCCTCGCGCGCTACCTCGTCCTCGATGGCATCGACGAAATCGTCGTGCAAAAACACGCCCATCTCGCCCGGATCGGCAAAATCGGTGAGCGTGGTGAAGAATGTCGCCGAGCGAATCGACCTGTCGCCGCGCTTCTTCAACAGCGCCAGCACCACCGAAAGCATGGTCCCGGCGATGCAGTAACCGATGGCGTTGATCCGTTCCTCGCCGGTGATCTGCTTCACCTGCCCGATCGCGGTCAGGTAGCCCTCCTCGATATAGGTATCCATGCCGGCATCGGCATAGGAGGGATCGGGGTTCACCCACGAGACGACGAACAGCGTATAGCCCTGATCGACGATCCACCTGATCAGCGAATTCTTCTCTTTCAGGTCCATGATGTAGAACTTGTTGATCCAGGGCGGAAAGACCAGCAGCGGTATGCGCGCCACCGTCTCGGTGGTCGGGGTGTACTGGATCAGTTCGAACATCCGGTTGCGGAACACCACCTCACCCGGCGTCGCGCCCAGATTCTCGCCCACCGAAAAGGCGCTCTTGTCCGACAGCGTGACAACCAGATCGCCGCCGTTGTCCTCAAGGTCGCGCACCAGATTTTCCAGCCCGTCCACCAGCGATTGCCCTTCGGTATCGACCGCCTTCTGCAACGCCTCGGGGTTGGTACCGAGGTAATTCGCCGGGCTCAGCATGTCGACGATCTGGCGGGTAAAGAACGCCAGCCGCTGCTTGTCCCTGGGCTCCAGATAATCGAGGTCGGCAACCGCTTCGCCGATCGCTTCGCTGGTCAGCAGGTACTGCTGCTTGATGTAGTTGAAATATGGATGGGTCTGCCACAGATCGCCCGCGAAGCGGCGGTCGTTCGGGGTCGGGTCCTCGGGCGCCTTCAGCTTGCCCGTCGTCAGCATCTGCTGGGCGTCGATATAGTGTTTCAGCGTCTTTCCCCAGAAGTTGACCTGATGCTCGAACACCTTGGAGGGGTTCTTCATCACCTCGCTCACATAGGCGGTGGCGGTTCTCATGTAGAAGTCCTGCCCCGGCACCTGAAGCGCGGGGTCGACATGGCGCTGCTGGGACAATGCGGCAACGAGCCTCTGCGAAAGAGACTCGATCTTTGCCAGATTCGCAGCTAGTTTTTCCTGATTTCGCGCATCGGCATCATGATCGGTTGTCATGGCAGACCCTTTTCCACTAACTTCACCGCGATGGATATATTGCAGCTTTTGCCCGGCAAAGCGACCAATTGTTCCCGAGTCGCGATCGAGGAGATCAAACTGAATGAAATATATGGCCACCTACGACCTGATGGAAGCGGTCCGCGTGACGAATGAATGGCTCGGGTCGACGGCCAAGGCCGCCTGCTCCCATCCGGTCTTCGGCCTGTCGGTGAACCCCTTCCTCAAGCTCACCGAAGCCTGGGGCGAGGTAACCGAGCGCAGCTTCCAGCGCATGACGGCCAAACCCGACTGGAACATCAGTTCGGTGGTCGGTGAGGACGGGCGCGATCACCTGGTCGATATCATCAAGGTGATCACCAAGCCCTTTGGCGACCTGATCCATTTCGAGGTCCAGGGCCGGCGGCAGATGCAGCGCAAGGTACTGCTGGTAGCGCCGATGTCGGGGCATTACGCAACGCTCCTGCGCTCCACCGTCGTCTCGCTGCTGCCCGATTGCGAGATCTACATCACCGACTGGCACAACGCCCGCGACATTCCGGTTTCCGCCGGCAAGTTCGATATCGAGGATTACACGCTCTATCTCGTGGATTTCCTGAAATACCTCGGCCCCGATACCCATGTCATTGCAGTCTGCCAGCCGGCACCGCTGACACTCGCCGCAACGGCCTATCTGGCCGAACGCGATCCGGCGGCTCAGCCGAACTCGCTCACCCTGATCGGTGGCCCAATCGACCCGGGCGCCGCCCCGACCGAGGTGACCGATTTCGGACGAACCGTGACCATGGGCCAGCTCGAGCGGCACGTCCTGCAACGTGTCGGGTTCAAATATGCCGGCGCCGGCCGCATGGTCTATCCAGGCCTTCAGCAGCTCGCCTCGTTCATGGCGATGAACGCCGAAACCCATGCCACCGCCTTCTTCGACCAGATCGTGCGCGTCGCTCAGGGCGAGGCGGCCGAGCACGACCGGCACAACCGTTTCTACGACGAATATCTTGCCGTCATGGACATGACGGCGGAATTCTACCTGTCCACGGTGAAACGCATCTTCAAGAAGCGCGAGATCGCGCGCGATGCCTTCACCGTGCGCGGCCAGCCGGTGAATATCGGCGCGATCACCGACGTTGCGGTCAAGACGGTCGAGGGCGCAAACGACGACATCTCGGCCCCCGGCCAGTGCGTTGCGGCGCTCGACCTGCTGACCGGCCTTGATCCGTCGAAAAAGGCCAGCCATCTCGAACCCGGCGCCGGCCACTACGGCATCTTCGCCGGCAAGTCCTGGCGCAACAATATCCGGCCGCTGGTGCTGGATTTCATCGACGCCAACATGTCCCA
>NZ_JBKEAE010000169.1:0-2712 GCF_047971885.1 Tropicimonas sp.
TGGCGGTGGCGTGGCGCGGTTCTTCCCCGAGCAATGGCAGCGATTCGCCGGATTGCTGCCCGAGGAGGAACGCGGCGATATCATCGGCGCCTATGCGAGGCGGCTCTTTTCGGACGATTCCACCGAGCAGGTTCGCCATGCCCGGGCATGGGCCGCCTGGGAAAACGCCCTTGCCTCGATCGCGGGAAACGGCGCGGGCGGCGAAAGCGCGGCGGAATACGCCCGCGCCTTCGCACGCATCGAGAACCACTATTTCCGCCATCTGGGCTGGCTGGAGCGCGACGGGCAGATCCTCGACAACATGCCGCTCATATCGCACATTCCCGGGACGGTGGTGCAGGGCCGGTACGACATGATCTGCCCGCCAACCGGGGCCTGGCGGCTGACCCGGCGCTGGCCGCGCGCGAAACTGCGGATGGTGGGCATGGCGGGCCATGCGATCAGCGAGACGGGTATCACCGAGGCGCTGGTCGAGACCACCGACGGCATCGCCCGGCAGGCGCCGCGTTACGGGTTCTGACTGGAAAAATCCGTCTTCGCATCCTAGCATGAGATATTCGGCAAGCGGGGGCCAGCCATGAGCATCAAATGGGAAGTCGACACACCGGTCATCGAGGAGCGCAAGAACGGCCCGCTGGTGGTGAAAGGAGTAACCCGCATCAGCCGGACCGACGGAGAACCGGTGGAAGCGATGCCGGTGATGGCGCTTTGCCGCTGTGGCCACAGCAAGGAAAAGCCGTTCTGCGACGGCTCGCATGTCGAGGCGGGTTTCAAGAGCACGAACGACGCACCCAGGCGCGAGGATCGTCTCAAGGCCTATGAGGGCGACGAGGTGACAGTCTACTACAACCCGCGGCTCTGCGCGCATGTCGGGATATGCGTCCGGCAGGCCGGTAACGTGTTCCGCAGCAAGGAAACCCCGTGGATTCAGCCCGACCGGGGCACCGTGGCCGAGATCGAGGCCGTGGTTGCCGCCTGCCCGTCCGGCGCGCTTCAGATGTCGAAGCCGGGCGAAAAGCCCGAGCAGTGCTTTATCGAGCGCGACCAGATCACCGTGCAGAAGGATGGCCCCTATTGGGTGCAGGATGTCCAGCCGCCCGAACCGGAAGAGGCCAAGGGCTCGACAGCGCGCAAATACGTGCTCTGCCGCTGCGGCCAGTCGGACAGCAAGCCGTTCTGCGACGGCACGCACAAGGATGTCGGCTGGACGGACGACCAGAGCTGACGGGCGCCCTGCCGGCGGTGCCGGCTGCCGGGGGACGCGCTCCCCCTTGCCAATTCGGTGCACAGGCCCTATATCCCGGCCAACAGCGGCGCTGACGGGGCAACCCGGCGGCTCCACCGGGAAAGATCGACGGGCCGCGGGCCCGTTTTTTTGTGCTTGGGAATTCCATGAACGACCTGATCGCCAAGACCAATATCGACCGGCGTCTGGCCGAGGTATTGACCCCTGTCATCGAGGGCATGGGCTATGAACTGGTGCGTGTCCGGCTGATGTCGGGCAAGATCAGAACGCTTCAGATCATGGCCGAGCGGCCCGATGGCGGGATCGAGGTGGACGATTGCGCCGACATCTCGACCGCGGTCGGTGCGGTTCTGGATGTCGAGGATCCGATCGAGGACAACTATACGCTCGAAGTGTCGAGCCCCGGCATCGACCGGCCCCTGACCCGGCTCAAGGATTTCGCGACCTGGGAAGGTTACGAAGCCAAGCTGGAAACTGCCGAACCGATCGACGGGCGCCGCCGCTTCAAGGGCGTGCTGGCCGGAGCCGAAGGCGACGAGGTTCTGATCGAGATCGACAATCCGCAGCAGGGCGAGGCTCCGATCGTCATCGGGCTGAAATTCGACTGGTTGAGCGATGCCAAGCTGGTGCTGACCGAGGAACTGATCCGCGAGGTGCTGCAGAACCGCAAGCACGCCGGCGAGATCGACGATAGCCAGTTCGACGAAGTGCAGAAATTCATGGCGTCCGGAGACGGCGCCGAAGAGAACGCGTAGGAGAGGAAAACAAGAGATGGCCATCACATCCGCCAACCAGCTGGAACTGCTGCAAACCGCAGAGGCGGTGGCGCGCGAGAAGATGATCGACCCTTCGCTTGTTATCGAAGCGATGGAGGAGAGTCTCGCCCGGGCGGCGAAGAGCCGTTACGGCAGCGAGATGGATATCCGCGTCTCGATCGACCGCAAGACCGGGCGCGCCACCTTTACCCGCGTCCGCACCGTGGTTGCGGATGAGGAGCTGGAAAACTATCAGGCGGAACTGACTGTCGCGCAGGCCCGGCAATACCTCGACGATCCCAGGGTCGGCGATACGATCACCGATGAGGTGCCGCCCGTCGAGATGGGGCGTATCGCCGCGCAATCGGCCAAGCAGGTGATCCTGCAGAAGGTCCGAGAGGCCGAGCGCGACCGCCAGTACGAGGAGTTCAAGGACCGCGCCGGCACGATCATCAACGGCGTCGTCAAGCGCGAGGAATACGGCAACGTCATCGTCGATATCGGCCGGGGCGAGGGTATCCTGCGCCGCAACGAGAAGATCGGCCGCGAGAGCTATCGCAACGGCGACCGCATCCGCTGCTACATCAAGGACGTGCGCCGCGAGGTGCGCGGACCGCAGATCTTCCTTTCCCGCACCGCGCCCGAATTCATGGCGGAACTGTTCAAGATGGAAGTGCCGGAGATCTATGACGGCATCATCGAGATCAAGGC
>NZ_JBKEAE010000032.1:0-6263 GCF_047971885.1 Tropicimonas sp.
GCCGCCCGATATCCGACCGGTCGCGGCTGGCGGTTTCGGTAAGCTGGCCACCGTGCATGACCAGGATGCGGTCGGCGAGGGCGAGCACTTCGTCGAGGTCCTCCGAAATCAGGATGACGCCGGCGCCCCGGTCACGCGCCGCGATCAGGCGGCGGCTGACCTCGGCGGCGGCGCGAAAATCGAGTCCGCGTGTCGGCTGGTTGGCGAGGATCACGTCGGGGCGCGTTTCCAGTACCCGCGCCAGAATCAGCTTCTGGATATTGCCGCCCGAAAGCAGCGCGGCGCGGGCGTCCGTTCCCGGGCCGCGCACGTCGTATTCGGCGCAAAGCTCGGCCGCATGCCGGGCGATGTCCCTGCGGCGCAGGAATCCGGCGCGCTGAACGTCGGCGGCATCGAGCCGTTCGAGGATCAGGTTCTCGGCCACGCTCAGCGCATCGACGATTCCGTCGTGATGACGGTCTTCGGGGATGCGCCCGATACCGGCTTTCATTGCCGCCTGCGGAGACAGGGCGGAAAATTCCCGCCCGTCGCAGCGTATCCGCCCCGAATCCGGCGCCAGCATGCCCGAGATCACCCGGGCGAAGGCGCTTTGTCCATTGCCCGAGACCCCGGCGATGCCGGCGATCTCACCCCGCCCGAGGCTGAGCGAGACATCGGCGATCCCGTGCGTGTCCCGTCGCGGCAGAACGGTGATCCGATCGAGGCCGAGCACCTCGGCGCCCGGCGTTCCGGGCACACGGCCGGGCGGGGCATGCTCTTCGCCGATCATCATGCGGATGATCGACTGGGTGTCGGCGTCGCGCGTCAGCATCTCGCCGGTCTTGGCGCCATGCCGCAGCACCGCGATACGGTCGGAAAAGGCCAGAACCTCGTGCAGCTTGTGCGAGATGAAGATCACCGAAAGTCCCTTGTCCACCATCGTGCGGACCGAGGCAAAGAGCGTGTCCGCCTCCTGCGGGGTCAGAACGGCGGTCGGCTCGTCCAGCACGAGAATGCGCGCCTCGCGGTAGAGCGCCTTGAGGATTTCGACCCGCTGGCGTTCGCCGACCGACAGGTTGCGCACCCGCTTGTCGAGCGGTGCGCGCAGGCCCGAGCCGGCCATCAGCGCCTCGAGCCGGGCGCGCGCCGCGCGCCGGTTGCGGTTGAGGTGGAACATGGGTTCGGTGCCGAGCAGGATATTGTCGACCACGCTCAGGTTCTCGGCCAGGGTGAAATGCTGGTGCACCATGCCGATGCGCGCGCCGATGGCGGCCTGCGGCTGGCCGGGGGGCAGAATGTGCTCGCCCCCGTCCTCGTCCCACACATGCACGCTGCCGGAATCGGGCGCGTATTCGCCGAACAGCATGTTCATCAGGGTGGTCTTGCCGGCGCCGTTTTCGCCGAGCAGGGCCAGCACCTCGCCGCGATGCAGGTCGAGGTCAACATGATCGGCCGCGAGCACCGGGCCAAAACGCTTGACCATGCCGCGCATGGACAGGATCGGGGGGTTGTTCATCTATCCGGCCCGGCGGGCCTGCCGCCGGGCCCCTTTGTCACTTGTCCGAAACCGGGGCTTCGTCGTTGACCTCGACATGGAAACTGCCGTCGAGGATCTCCTTCTGCCGGGCCTCGACCGCCGCGATCACCTCGGGCGGGACAAGCCTGCTGTCGAAGGCAACCGAGCCACCGCCGTATTTCATCTCGCTGTAAATGCCGTAGTTGTCGGCCTTGAACGTGCCGCTCGTCACCGCCTGGATGGCGGTGTCGACGGTGGGTTCCATGTGCCAGATCGCCGAGGCGAGGATCGTGTCGGGATAATCCGCCGCCGTGTCGATCACGTTGCCGATCGCCTTGACCCCGCGCTCGACCGCCGCGTCCGACACGCCGAAGCGCTCGGCGTACATGATGTCGGCGCCCGCATCCATCATGGCAAAGGCGCTTTCCTTGGCCTTGGGCGGATCGTACCAGCTGTCGATGAAGTTGACGAGGAAGCGGACATCGGGGTTGGCCGAACGCGCACCCTCCATGAAGGCGTTCATCAGCCGGTTGACCTCGGGGATGGCATAGCCGCCAACCATGCCGATGACGTTGCTTTCGGTCATGGATCCGGCAATCATTCCGGTCAGATAGCTGGGTTCCTGAATGTAGTTGTCGAAGACGGAAAGATTGGGCTCCTCCGGTCCGAAGGACGAGCCCATCAGGAACCTGGTGTCCGGGTAATCGGCCGCCACGCTGCGCGCCCCGCGTTCGACCCCGAAGATCTCGCCCAGGATCAGTTGCTGGCCGCCTTCGGCATATTCGCGCATCACCCGCTCGTAATCGGTATTGGCGACATTCTCGGAAAAGACATAGTCGATCTCGCCCCGTTCGGCGGCGGTATTGAGCGCCTTGTGGATGCGGCTGACCCACTGCTGTTCGACCGGAACGGTGTAGATCGCGGCCACCCTGAGCCGGTCGGCGGACAGCGACGGGCCGGCGGCGGCAGCCAGCATCAGCGCCGAGGTTGCTGCAAGCAGCGCGCGGCGACCGAAGGTGAGGGGGCGTCCGGGCATGAAAATCTCCTGTTGGATTGTTGTCGGCTTTTCTGCTGTCACTTTGATCCGTTGCCGCAGGGATTGGCAATTGCAATGTCGCAAACTGCGGCAGCGGGTTGTCGGCGGCTGTATTGCGACAGGTCGGGCGGCAGCAAGCCGGCCGACTGCGCGGAAATTGGGCATGTTTCGCCTATCCGGCACCGCGCCGCGTAACGAAAAGGGCCGCCCTGTGGGGCGGCCCGGGATTCCGCGCAGGCTCAGCCGACGATCATCTGCTTCATCTTCAGCGCCTCGTATTCCAGTTCGCGCAGACGGTATTTCACCACGTCGCCGATCGATATCATGCCGATGCAATGCTCGCCGTCCATCACCGGAAGGTGGCGGAAACGCCCGGTCGTCATCTGGTGCAGCATGTCGAGCAGGCGCTGGTCGGGGGCGCAGGTCACGACGTTTCTGGTCATCAGTTCCTCGACCCGTTTGGTATAGGTCTCACCGGGCAGGTCGGCGAAGCCGCGCACGATGTCGCGCTCAGTCAGGATGCCCACGACACCGCCGTTCTGATCGCGCACCATGACGGCGCCGATGTTGTGCTCCTTGAGCACTTCCGAGGCGTGGTGGATCGAATCGGCGGGCCGGACCGAGAAGATTTCGGTTCCCTTCTGGTCGAGCACGGTCTGCGCCGTCGCGCGTCCGCCCTGCGGGGTCAGGTTCGATTCGAGGCTCTGGCTGTGCGTATGCGGGTTCTCGTGTTCGATCGGGTGTTCCGTCTTGCGGTGCATTGCTTCCTCGCTCCGTGCCCTTGCGAAACCCGGCTGCGGTCCGAAACCGGGCTGTTCCGTCGATGTCTGCCCGCGATGCGCTGCATTTCCTCCCGCCCGTCGGTGTTCCCCGGATCGGGTCAGTGGAAGCCGCCGGAGCGCGGGCGCGCCGGCCGGCCGGCCCGACTCGGCGCCTAGCCGCCGAAATCGTCGAGCATGATGTCTTCCCGGTCGACGCCGAGGTCAAGAAGCATGTTGATGACCGACTGGTTCATGATCGGCGGGCCGCACATGTAGAATTCGCAAGCCTCGGGTGCCGGGTGATCCCTGAGGTACTGCTCGTATAGCACGTTGTGGATGAAGCCGGTGTAGCCGGTCCAGTTGTCTTCGGGCAGCGCGTCAGACAGGGCGACATGCCAGGTGAAGTTGGGGTTCTCGGCGGCAAGCCGGTCGAAATCCTCGACAAAGAACATCTCGCGCTTCGAGCGCGCGCCATACCAGAAGGTGATCTTGCGGTCGGTTCCGAGCCGCTTGAGTTGGTCGAAGATATGGCTGCGCATCGGTGCCATGCCGGCGCCGCCGCCGATGAAGACCATCTCCTTGTCGGTATCGCGGGCGAAGAATTCGCCATAGGGACCCGAGATGGTAACCTTGTCCCCCGGCTTGAGGTTGAAGATGTAGGACGACATCTTGCCCGGCGGAATATGCGCCGTGCCCGGCGGCGGCGAGGCCACCCGGACGTTCAGCATGATGATGCCCTTCTCCTCGGGGTAGTTGGCCATCGAATAGGCGCGTTCCACCGGTTCGGTGACCACCGATTCGTATTGCCAGAGGTTGAAGCGGTCCCAGTCCTCGCGGTATTCCTCCTCGATGTCGAATTCGGAGTATTTGAGTTCGTGGGCCGGCGCCTCGATCTGGATGTAGCCGCCGGCGCGGAAGTTCACGTTCTCGCCCTCGGGAAGCTCCAGCACCAGCGCCTTGATGAAGGTGGCGACGTTTTCGTTGGAACGCACCGTGCACTGCCATTTCCTGACGCCGAAGACCTCCACGGGGACCTCGATGCTCATGTCCTGCTTGACCGCCACCTGGCAGGACAGGCGGTCGCCGTGGGTCGCGTCGCGCCGGGTGATATGAGATTCCTCGGTCGGCAGTATCGAGCCGCCGCCCGAATGCACCCGCACCCGGCACTGGCCGCAGGTGCCGCCCCCGCCGCAGGCCGAGGGGACAAAGTACTTTTGCGCCGCGAGCGTCTGCAGAAGCTTGCCGCCGGCGGGAACGTTGATCTTCACGTCGTCGTTGATGGTGATCGTGACATCGCCGCTCGACACCAGTTTCGAGCGCGCGAACATGATGACGGTGACCAGAACGAGGACGATGGCGGTAAAGAGGACGACGCCGAGTACGAAGGTATCCATCCGTCCGCCCCTTTCAGAGTTTCACGCCGCTGAAGGACATGAAGCCCATGGCCATCAGGCCCGCGGTGATGAAGGTGATGCCGAGCCCCTGCAGGCCGGAGGGAATGTCGGAATACTTGAGCTTCTCGCGCACGCCCGCCATGGCGGTGATAGCCAGCGCCCAGCCCAGCCCCGACGACATACCGTAGGTCAGCGATTCGGCGAAGGTATAGTCGCGTTCAGCCATGAAGAGCGAACCGCCGAGGATGGCGCAGTTCACGGTGATCAGCGGCAGAAAGATACCCAGGGCGTTGTAGAGCGGGGGAAAGTACTTATCGAGCACCATTTCAAGGATCTGCACCATCGCCGCGATCACCCCGATGAACGAGATCAGGCTGAGAAACGTCAGGTCCACATCGCCGAAGCCGGCCCAGGAAAGCGCGCCGGGTTTCAGCAGCCCGTTCAGGATCAGGTTGTTGGCCGGAACGGTGATCGCCTGGACGACGATCACCGAAATTCCCAGCCCGAGCGCGGTCGAGATCTTCTTGCTGACGGCGATGAAGGTGCACATGCCGAGGAAGAACGACAGCGCCAGGTTCTCGACGAAGACGGCCTTGACGGCGAGCGAAAGCAATCCGTCCATCAGTGCGCCTCCACGTTCTGGATGGTGAACTCGACCTTTTCGACCTGCTCTGGCTTCCAGGTGCGGAAGGCCCAGATGATCAGCCCGATGATGAAGAAGGCCGAGGGCGGCAGCAGCAGCATGCCGTTGGGCACATACCAGCCGCCGTTGTTCACCGTGGGCAGGATGGTGACGCCGAACAGCGTGCCGGCGCCGAAAAGCTCGCGCACCGTTCCCACCAGCATCAGGATCAGGCCATAGCCCATGCCGTTGCCGATGCCGTCGACGAAACTGTCGATCGGCGGGTTCTTCATCGCGAAGGCTTCGGCCCGGCCCATGACGATGCAGTTGGTGATGATCAGGCCGACAAAGACGGAGAGCGTTTTCGAAATCTCGTAGAGATAGGCCTTGAGGAACTGGTCGACCACGATCACCAGGCTGGCGATGATGATCATCTGCACGATGATGCGGATCGAGCTGGGGATCTGGTTGCGCAGCATCGAGATGAACATCGACGAGAAGGCCGTGACGAAGGTCACCGCCAGCGCCATCACCAGCGAGACCTTGAGCGAGGAGGTCACCGCCAGCGCCGAGCAGATGCCCAGCACCTGCAGCGTGATCGGGTTGTTGTCGACAAGCGGATCGAGAAGATAGTCGCGTCGGGTCTGCGCCATTACAGGTCTCCCGCCCTGAGATGTTCGAGGAAGGGGGCGAAGCCGTTCGCGCCCATCCAGTAGCGCACGAGGTTGTCCACCCCGGTCGAGGTCAGCGTCGCCCCGGCGATCGCATCGACCTGATAGTCGCGCATGTCGGCGGACGGCACGCCCTTGGCCACGGTGATCTTCAGATCGCCTTCGGCGTCGCGCAGCTTCTTGCCCTGCCACTGGGCCTTCCAGCGCGGATTGTCGACCTCGGCGCCGAGGCCGGGGGTCTCGGCATGGTCGTAGAATTGCAGGCCGTAGATATCGTTGCCGTC
>NZ_JBKEAE010000048.1:0-9519 GCF_047971885.1 Tropicimonas sp.
GCGCGAAACAGGCGTGACAGCAGCAGTAATCGAACTCGATCCCCTGGCCGATCCGGTTCGGGCCACCGCCGAGGATGACCACCTTGCGCCGGTCGGTGGGGCGCGCCTCGCATTCGGCCTCGCCCATCGCCGGAAGCTCGTAGGTTGAGTACATGTAGGGCGTCTGCGCCTCGAATTCGGCAGCACAGGTGTCGATGCGCTTGAACTGGGCATGGACGCCGAGATTTTGCCGCGCGCGGCGCACGTTGGCCTCGTCCCGCCCGGTCAGGCGGGCGAGCCGCGCATCGGTGAAGCCCATCATCTTCAGGTCGCGCAGGCCCTTCTCGTCGAGCGGCAGCCCCTCGCGCCGGATGCGAACCTCGGTTCCGACGATCTCGCGGATACGGGCCAGAAACCACGGATCGTAGGCGGTGATCTCGAATATCTCGTCGTCGGAGAAGCCGAAGCGCATCGCCTGTGCGATGACCCGCAGCCGGTCGGGCGTTTTCAGCGAAAGCGCCCGGGTGACGGCCTTGTCGATGGCCATC
Organism: Tropicimonas sp.; assembly: GCF_047971885.1. Classification (NCBI taxonomy): domain Bacteria; kingdom Pseudomonadati; phylum Pseudomonadota; class Alphaproteobacteria; order Rhodobacterales; family Roseobacteraceae; genus Tropicimonas; species Tropicimonas sp. Next base: position 528 of record NZ_JBKEAE010000048.1, read on the forward strand.
TGGTCGTTCTCGCCCTTGCCGACGAGGATTTGCGGAATGACCGGATCGTCGCTGTCGGTAAAGACGATGTTCTCCGGCCCCGGCAACCCTTCGATGGCCACCTCGTCGAAGCCGGTGAGCCCGGTTTCCATCGAGGCCAGCGCCTTTTGCAGCGATTCGTGGATGGTGCGGCCGATGGCCATCGCCTCGCCCACGGATTTCATCGCGGTGGTCAGTTCCGGCTTGGAGCCGGGGAATTTCTCGAAGGCGAAGCGCGGGATCTTGGTGACGACGTAATCGATGGTCGGCTCGAAGCTCGCCGGCGTGACCTTGGTGATGTCGTTGTCCAGCTCGTCGAGTGTGTAGCCCACGGCGAGCTTGGCGGCGATCTTGGCAATCGGGAAGCCGGTGGCCTTGGAGGCGAGCGCTGAGGAGCGGGAGACGCGCGGGTTCATCTCGATCACCACCATGCGGCCATCCGCCGGGTTGATCGCCCATTGCACGTTGGAGCCGCCGGTCTCCACCCCGATCTCGCGCAGCACGGCGATGGAGCCGTTGCGCATGATCTGGTATTCCTTGTCGGTCAGGGTCAGCGCCGGGGCGACGGTGATCGAATCGCCGGTATGCACGCCCATCGGATCGACATTTTCGATCGAGCAGACGATGATCGCGTTATCCGCCCGGTCGCGGACCACCTCCATCTCGAATTCCTTCCAGCCGAGCAGGCTTTCGTCGATCAGGATCTGGTTGACAGGCGAGGCGTCGAGCCCGCTGCGGCAGTAATATTCGTAATCGTCACGGTTATAGGCCACGCCGCCGCCGGTGCCGCCGAGCGTGAAGGCGGGGCGGATGATCGCCGGCAGGCCGATATCCTCCAGCGCCGCCATGCAATCCTCCATCGATTTGGCGATGGTGGCGCGCGGGTTTTCCAGCCCGATCCGCTCCATCGCCTCCCGGAAGAGCTTGCGATCCTCGGCCATCTCGATGGCCTGACGGTTGGCGCCGATCAGTTCCACCCCGAACCTGTCCAGCACGCCCATGTCCGCCAGCGCCAGCGAGGTGTTGAGCCCGGTCTGCCCGCCCATCGTCGGCAAGAGCGCGTCCGGGCGTTCCTTTTCGATGATGCGGGCGACGATCTCCGGCGTGATCGGCTCGATATAGGTGGCGTCCGCCATGTCCGGATCGGTCATGATCGTTGCCGGGTTCGAGTTGACGAGGATCACCCGGTAGCCTTCCTCGCGCAGCGCCTTGCAGGCCTGGGCGCCCGAATAGTCGAACTCGCAGGCCTGCCCGATCACGATGGGCCCCGCCCCGATGATCATGATGGACGAGATATCGGTACGTTTGGGCATGGGTGAGTCTCCGGACGGGTCGGGCAAATTGCCTGCGTTATAGACAGCACTCGGGGGGGCGCAAGCCCAAGCGGCAGTGATTGCCGGTTGTGGTCGCGGTTCCGTGTTCCGGCCTGCCGCTTGCCTGTGGCGCCCGGTCGGTTATGTGAGGGTGAAACCACCCGTGGCGGAAAGACGACATGAGTACGATCGAGTTGGTACGGCAACCATCGCGGCTGCGCCTGCGGGTCGAGTTCGGCCTGTTTTTCCTGGTGGCGCCGCTGGCGATGGCGTTTCTCATCCCGCCCGACCGGATGTTTCCGATGCTGTTCGCGCTGACCCTGACCGGTGCGGCGCTGCTTCACCTCACGCGCAGCTTCGCCTGGCGCGACCTGCGGAACGGCTGGGGTCGTATCCTGTGGGGCAGGGTCGCGGGCATCGGGGTGGCGACCCTGCTGTTCGGGGTGGCCTGGCTGTGGCTGTTCCGGCCGGGGGCACTGTTCCAGATTGCACGCCAGCGGCCCGACATGATGCTGATGATACTGGTTCTGTATCCGCTGATCTCGGCCCTGCCGCAGGAGATCGTCTATCGCGCGTTGTTCTTCCGGCGCTATCAGCCGGTTCTGCCGCGTACCCCGGGAGCGGCAATCGTGCTGAACGCCGCGCTCTTTTCGCTGGCGCATCTGATGTACTGGTCGTGGCTGGTGCTTGCCATGACCTTTGTGGGCGGGCTCGCCTTTGCCTGGGCCTACGAGATCCGCAGATCCTTTCCCATGGCGGTGCTGATGCACGCGCTGGCGGGCGATGCGATCTTTCTCGCCGGGCTCGGGGTCTATTTCTATTCGGGCAACGTCGTGCGCCCGTTCTAGCCGCACAGGTAATCGCGCGTGACCGGCACGGTATCGACCCTGCGCGCAAGCTGGATCTGGAATACCTCGTGATCGAGATCACGGAACGACATTTCCGAAGCGACGAGGTAATAGCGCCACATGCGGCAGAACTGCTCGTCATAGAGCGCGCGGGCGGTATCGATGTTCCGTTCGAAGCGCCGCCGCCAGTGCAGCAGCGTTTCGGCATAGTGCAGGCGCCAGAACTCGATATCGGTCGCCCACAGGCGCTCCTTCTCGACCGCCTTCATGACCTCGGACAGCGCGGGAATGTAGCCGCCGGGAAAGATGTAGCGGGTGATCCATGGCGAGGTCGAACCGGGTGGCGAGCGCCGGCCTATGGTGTGGATCAGGGCAACGCCGTCCCCGGCCAGCCGCTCGCGGACATGACCGAAGAACTCGCGGTAATGCGGCACGCCGACATGTTCGAACATACCCACCGAAACCACGCGGTCGAAGGTCTCGTTCACCTTGCGATAGTCGATCAGCCGGATATCGACCTGCGCCGCGAGCCCTGCCTGTTTCACCCGCGCGCGGGCAATCGCGTATTGCTCTTTCGACAGCGTGACACCGACGACATTCGCACCGTAATCCCTCGCCAGCGTGATCGCCATGCCGCCCCAGCCGCAGCCGATCTCGAAGACCCGCATCCCCGGCTCCAGCAGCAGCTTTCGTGCGATATGCGCCTTTTTCCGGGCCTGCGCCTGTTCCAGCGTATCGTCGGGATGGCGGAAATAGGCACAGGAATACTGCCGGTCCTCGTCGAGGAAAAGCGCGTAGAACTCGGGCGACAGGTCGTAGTGGTGGGCAACGTTTTTCTGTGCGCTCGGCATGGGGTTGCGCTGCCTGAGCCGCCGCACCATCCGGCGCAGCAGCAGGTTGGTCTGGATGGCGGCGCCGGTGTTGCCCATTCCCCGGTTGAGCAGCAGCAGGTGCAGGAAGCCGGGAAGATCGTCGTTCTCGATGGTCAGCCGCGCATCGACATAGGCTTCGCCGATGGCGAGATCGGGGCTGAACATCAGCTTGCGGGGCAGGTCGGGGTCGCTGACCCGCACGGCGACCTGCGGGGACGTTCCGTCTCCATAGTTCCGGTAGGACCGGTCCGGGCCCTCGATCATCAGTTGGCCAGTCCGGATGACCTGATGCAAGGTCTTGTCAAAAAGCCGCTTCCACATTGCGGAATCCTCTTCGTCTCCTTCCAGCCCCCTGGGGCCATGCTTTCTGATCGGTGTGGAGTCTGGCACTCGCGGCGCGCGGTGTCGAGTATCCCGCCAGGCCATTCCGTCGCAGCCCGCATCTGCGCGGGGCGCGTCCTGGCTCAGTAGCCGCGCGTACGGTCGACGAGGTGGAGCAGCGGCACGCCGGCCTCGCTGCGGCGGACGTTCTCGACGATGACCCGGCTGGCGGTTTCGGCCCGGGTCTCGGATGCGATATGCGGCGTCACCGTGACGCGCGGATGGTGCCAGAACGGGTGCTCGGGCGGCAGCGGTTCGGTGCGGAAGACATCGAGCGTCGCATGGGCGATCCGCCCGCTGTCGAGCGCCGCAAGCAGCGCCTCGTCGTCGACCAGCTGACCGCGACCCGGGTTGATGAGGATCGCGCCGGGCGGAAGCTGGTCGAGATGCGCCGCGTTGAGCAGGTTTTCGGTGCCCGGGGTCAGCGGCAGCAGCAGGATCAGGATCCGTGCCGAGGCCAGCGCCTGTTCCAGCCCCGCAGGCCCGGCAAGACATGTGATGCCGGCGATTCTGCGCGGGGTGCGGCTCCAGCCGGTGACCGGAAAGTTCAGCGCCGCAAGCGCCCCGGCGCAGGCGGCGCCAAGCTCGCCGAGGCCGAGCACCGTCACCGGGCGCTGGCGGGCAAGCGGCGGCACATGCCGGTCCCATTCGCCGCCCTGACGGGACAGCGCATGGTCGATGTTCAGGTGATGGCGCAGGGTCTGGCCCACCACCCATTCGACCATCCCTTCGGTCAGCCCGGAATCGACCATTCGCGTCAGCGGCACCCGGATCGTCGCGTTGCCCACCACATCCTCGACCCCGGCCCACAGGCCCAGCACCGCCCTGAGCCGCGTGAAGGGGGTGAAATCCCGTACCGGCGAATTCGGTGCGTAGACGATGTAATCGACCGTATCGGGCCGATCCGTGTCGGCGGTGAGCCGCACGTCGAGCCCCGCCTCGCGGAAGCCGCGCCTCAGGTGCCCTTCGTATTCGCGCCAGCGCCCGGGCAGGGCGGCAAACAGCACGTTGATGGTCATGAACGCTCTCTCGGCCGGTGGACATGGGCCGATTGTACCAGCCCGAAGGCAGCCAGCAGCACCAGCATGGCCGAGCCGCCGTAGCTGACCAGCGGAAGCGGAACGCCCACCACCGGTGCCAGCCCCATCACCATCGACATGTTGACGGCGAAAAACAGGAAGAATGTCGCCGCGATACCGATGGTCAGCAGCGCGGCGAAACGATCCTTGTTGGTGAGGGCAGAGGCGAGGCAGAAATAGATGATCAGCCCGTAGAGCGTCAGCAGCGAGGCCGCGCCGACGAAGCCGAATTCCTCGGCCAGCGTGGTGAAGATGAAATCGGTATGCTTCTCGGGCAGGAAGTTCAGCCGCGATTGTGTGCCCTGCATGAAACCGCGCCCGGCCCATCCGCCCGAACCGAGCGCGATCTTGGACTGGGTGATGTGATAGCCCGCCCCCAGCGGATCGCTGTCGGGGTTGAGGAAGGTGTCGATCCGCCGGAACTGGTAATCCTTGATCAGTTGCCACGATGTGCCGCGCGATTCGAACACGGTGGCGATCAGGCCGATGCCGGCGCCGATCACGGCGGCGAAATAGGCCCAGTGCACCCCGGCGGCGAACATGATGATGCCGCCACCCATGACCAGCAGCAGCGCGGTGCCGAGGTCGGGCTGCTTGAGAACCAGAGCTGTCGGCAACAGGATGATGAAAACCGGAACGATCACCCACAGGGGGCGGCTGACCTTGCGGATATCGAGCCAGTCGTAATAGGCGGCGAGCAGCATGATCAGGGTGATCTTTGTCACCTCGGAGGGTTGCAGCCGCATGAAGCCCAGATCGATCCACCGCTGCGCGCCCATGCCGGTCGCGCCAAAAAGCTCCACCGCCACCAGCAGCAGAACCGAAATGGCGTAAGCCGCCGCCGCGATGTTCCGCCAGAACCAGATCGGCACCATGGCGATGGCGAACATCCCCGCCATGCCGATGGCGAAGCGCTTCATCTGCGGCTCGGCCCAGGGTTGCAACGAGCCGCCGGCGACCGAATAGAGCATCAGGAAGCCGAGGGCCGCAACCGCCGAAAGCAGCAGCACCAGCCCCCAGTTGAGACAGAGGATCTTTCGCACGCCGGTGGGAACCGTCTGGACGCGGTATTCGAGATAGCTCATGCCCGGGACCTCATGCGCGGTCGCTACCCTGCCCGGCGCCGCCTTCGCCGGTGTCGCGGCGCAGCGGTATCCTGGCGAAGGTCTCCTCGACGGCGTCCCGTTCTCCGCTGGGGAAGATATCGAGTGGCGGCAGGGAGCCGTGAAGCGCGCGGGCGGCGATGTCGCGCGCCACGGGCGCGGCGGCCGACGACCCTCCGCCGCCGTGTTCGATCACCACCGAAACGGCGATTCTCGGGTTGTCGAAGGGCGCGAAGCAGACGAACAGCGCATGGTCGCGCTGCTCCCACGGAACCGAGGCGTTCTGCACCACCACCGACCGCACCTGGCTGGTGCCGGTCTTGCCGGCGAGCGTCATGTTTTCCGGCAGCAGGCGCGAGCGATAGGCCGTTCCCCGGCGCGAGTTGATGACCGAGAACATCGCCTTGCGGACCTGCGTCAGCGTTGTCGGGCTGATTCCGAGCGGTCCGTCGGTCAGCACCGGCTGCTCGACCGAATCGATTGTCTTGATCAGCCGTGGCCGGATCGCCTCGCCCGAGGCGATGCGTGCCGTCATCACGGCCAGTTGCAGCGGCGAGGCCAGCACGTATCCCTGTCCGATCGAGGCGTTGAGGCTGTCGCCGACGCGCCAGCTTTCGCCATAGCTTGCCTCTTTCCACGCCTTTGTCGGCGCGATCCCCTCGGAGACCGCCGACATCGGCAGATCGTGCCGGACGCCGATTCCCAGCCGCCGCGCCATGTCCGAAATCCTGTCGATGCCGACGCGTTCGGCCAGCTCGTAATAATAGACATCGCAGGAGCGCATCAGGCTGTCATGCAGATCGACATAGCCGTGCCCGCCGCGTTTCCAGCAATGGAACCGCCGCGTTCCAAGCTGCTTGTAGCCGCCGCAATAGATCGTCTCGCCCGGGGTCACCACGCCCGCCTCGTGGGCGGCAAGCGCCGTCACCATCTTGAAGGTCGAGCCGGGCGGATAGGCGCCCTGCACCGACTTGTCGGCGAGGGGGCGATGATCGTCCTCGGTCAGCCGCTTGTAATCCGCCACCGATATGCCGCGCACGAAGAGGTTGGGATCGAAGGACGGCGCCGAAGCGATGGCGAGGATGTCGCCGTTGGTCACGTCCATCACCACCGCGGCGGCACTTTCGCCGACCAGACGCGCCATGGCGAAATTCTGAAGCCCGTGGTCGAGCGTCAGCTTCAGTTCGGCGCCCTTGATGCCCTCATGCCGGCTCAGTTCGCGCATGACGCGCCCGCCGGCGTTGACCTCGATCCGCTTGGTGCCGGCGGATCCGCGCAGGATATCCTCGCGCTTGGACTCGAGCCCGATCTTGCCGATCTGGAACTTGGGAATTTGCAGCAGCGGATCGGGATGTTCGAGCTTCGACAGATCGTAATCCGAGACCGGGCCGACATAGCCCACCACATGGGCGAAATCCTGCGCCAGCGGATAGTGGCGGGTCAGCCCCACCTCGGGGGTGACCCCGGGCAGGGCGGGGGCGTTGACGGCCACCTCGGCGACATCCTCCCAGGCAAGCTGGTCGGCGACGGTCACCGGAACGAAGGCGCTGCGGCGCCCGACCTCGCGCAGCGCCCGTTCCACATCGTCGTCGGAAAGCGGCACCAGCGCCCGCAGCCTGGCAAAGGTTTCGTCCAGATCGTCGGTATCCTCGCGCACGATGACGATGCGATAATTCTGGGTGTTTTCGGCCAGCGGCATCCCGTCGCGATCGTAGATCAGGCCGCGGGCGGGGGGGATCAGCCGGATATTGATCCGGTTCTCCTCGGCCAGCAGGCGGAATTCCTCGGCCTGTTCCACCTGCATGTGCCGCATCCGCATGCCCAGCAGGCCCATGAACCCGGTCATGCCCGCACCCAGAACCAGACCGCGCCGCGTTATGCGGCGGGCGCTCTCCTCGGTGTCTTTGGGCGGACGTCTCACTGGCGTTCTCCAAGGGCGTTGGCTTCGGCGGCGTCGATCCGTCTGACCCCGATGATATAGTGCGTCAGCCCGACGATCAAAGGATAGGCCACCGCGGTAAAAAGGCCGCGAAGAAGCGCGAGCCCAAGCGGCGGCCGTTCGAGCATGGCGAAAGCGTACAGGACCTGCTCCAGCCCCACCATCGCCAGAAACACAACCGTCATCAGTGCCCATTCGACCGCAAAGGGCTGCGCACGGGTCAGCGCCCGGCGCGAGCGCAGGAATTCGGCGCTGGCCACGACCACCGCCGCGCCCAGGCCGGGCGGACGTTGCAGCATGAGGTCGAGAAACAGGAACAGCGCCGCGATGAGAGGCGCCGGAACATAGGCCGGGCGCCGGAGAACCCACGCAAAGGTGAGCGCGACGATCAGGTCGGGCCCGGGCAGATGCCCCGCCCCCATGCCGAGCGGCAGCAGCCGGACAAAGACCAGAAACAGGACCAGCGCCGTATAGAGGGCGCGAAAGCCCCACGTCCGCGTGGTGACCGGATCAATCATCGCCCGTATCCGCCTGCGGAGCGTCGCCGCCGTCCGGTGCGGGTGGCGGCAGCGGAAGCTGGGGCGGAACCACAAGCCCGCCGGGATCGCGGATGACCTCGCCCTCGTGGCTGCGCAGGACGCGCAGGAATTCGAGCTGCTCGTAATCGGCGGCAAGCCACACCCTGAGGCGCCCGTCGGGTGCCCTGGCGACCTGCCCGACCAGCATGTCGGCCGGGAAAAGCCCGCCATCGCCCGAGCTGATCACCCGGTCGCCGGCACGGATTTCCAGCGGGTCCTCCAGGAACTCCAGCACCGGTGCGGCGGTGTTGTCGCCCGAAAGCAGCGCGCGGAAACCCATCGGCTGGATCGTCACCGGGATACGGCTTGCCGCGTCGGTCAGCAGGATCACCCGGCTGGTGGTTTCACCCACCCCCGAGATGCGCCCGACCAGCCCCAGCCCGTCCATCGTCGCCCATCCGTCGCGGATGCCGTCGCGCGCCCCGACATTCAGCAGCACCGACTGGCGGAACGGAGAGCCGGAATCGGCCACCACCAGCCCCGAGACCGAGGTCAGCTTGGGGTCGAGCCGGACGTTGTTCAGCGCCAGCAGCTTTGCGTTCTGCTGTTCGAGTTGCACGGCGGCTTCCTTCCACGCCTTCATCTGCTGCAATTCGCGGCGCAGATCCTCGTTCTGGCGGTAGATCCGCTGATAGGACTGGAAATCGTCGATCATGCGGGCGAAACGGGCGATCGGAACGCTGGCCCATTGCATGCCGGGCACCACCCTGTCGACCAGTTCGGCGCGGAACCGTTCGACACGCGGCGAATCGATGCGCCAGATCAGGAAGATCGCCAGACAGAACAGAACCAGCCCGCCGACAAGGATACGCCGGACCGGGCGGACATAGTCGATCTCTGAGTTCCTGTTACGTGCCACGC